>WFUQ01000273.1 GCA_015484935.1 Gammaproteobacteria bacterium | reverse complement strand
GGTCACCTGATCTTTAGCTACATCTGCCATGACCAGTATCTCACCCGCTGAGATGGCACCCTCGAATTTTTCGATCTGGGAGTTGGGTACATCGACCCCTATCATGCCAGAGACCCAGGCGCCGATACCGGCACCGGCAAGGGTGGTTGCGAGTATGGCTCCGCCGCCGAGCACCAGTCCGGCAGGCGGGAAGGTGACAGCAGCGACACCGGCGAGTACACCGGTGACACCACCGACCGCAAGACCACGCTCGACAGCAGGGATGAAGTCGCTCTTCTGTAATAGATTGGCTTCAGGCAGGTCTTCCAGCGGGGTACCTTCTCTGGCGACCACATGGATATTACTGGAATTGATGCGTTTCAGAAGTAGTTCATCGACCACCTTTTTCGCGGTATCGACATCGGGCAGGGTAAAATATAATCGTCTCATCGTTCAACCTCCTGTGTGGGAATTTGAAGCGTGAGTCGTTTCGCCGGCAGACGGATGGTCTGTGACGGCAGGAACGGCTGAACACCAGTGTCTAATATAATATGGCCAACAGTTTGGTAATATCAAGCTCAATTGTGACTGTTTCACGACCGGAAGATTAGACCGGGCACAGACATGTTTGTTCTATGTACATCAAGTTTAAGAAGGCCCTATGAAATTTTGCTCATCCTGCGGTAAAGACGTGGTGTTGCAGATACCTGACGGTGATAACCGTCAACGCTATGTCTGCCAGCACTGCGATACGATCCATTATCAGAATCCGAACATCGTCGCGGGTTGTATCGCCGAGCATGAGGGAAAGATATTGCTGTGCAAGCGAGCGATAGACCCGCAGCTTGGCAAGTGGACCTTGCCGGCAGGGTTTATGGAGAACAAGGAGACCGTGATGCAGGGCGCGGCCAGAGAGGCCATGGAAGAAGCGCATGCTGCGATTCTGGATATGCAGTTATTTTCTGTCATCAGCATCCCGCATATCAGTCAGGTGTATATGATGTATCGTGGCACCCTGCTAGATGGTTTCGCAGAAGCAGGTGAAGAGAGCGAAGCAGTCGGTCTGTATCATGAAGAAGATATCCCCTGGCAGGATATGGCATTTCCGGTAGTGATCGAATCGCTGAAGTTATATTTCGAAGATGTGAAAAACGGTGAATTCAGGACACACTACGGTGACATAGTAAAACATGACGATATGCGATTGCAGTTTACGCGGTATTGAGTGGGTGGTTGTTGTGAGAGAGTTAAAAAGATACGTCCGCGAATGAACGCAAATGTTTTTATCTGTAGCGCATACTCACGCTTAGCTATGACGGATTTGTTACTTCGCCTTTATTAGCGTCTATTTGCGTTCATTCGCGGATAGAACTCATCACCCTAGATTACTGATTTCCAGTTCACAGTCGGTCTCCCCCGGTTCGAAAATCCTGCGGTAAAAACACAGCTCGGCCTCAAGTGCATCGATGATGGTTTGAGCTTGTCTGAAACCGTGTTGTTCACCGGCAAATAACAGATACGCGACCGGTATGCCTTGTGCATCGAGCGCCTTGACCATGGTTTCGGCCTGTTCTTTTGGCACGACCTTGTCTTCTTCGCCCTGAAAAAAGATGACGGGGCAGTTAAGTCTGTCGGTGAAGTGTATCGGTGAGCGTTGCTGATAGGTGAGTTTCATTTGCGGGTATGCGCCGATGAGAGAATCGAGATAGTGTGACTCGAATTTATGGGTGTCAGTGGTGAGTGTTTCCAGGTCAGAGATACCGTAGTAACTTGCACCGGCATGGAATACATCTTCAAAGGTGAGTGCAGCGAGCACGGTATAACCGCCTGCACTGCTGCCTTTGATGATAAGTTTGTCCGCAGCAGCCAGTCCGCGTTCGACCATGGCGAGGGCAGCATCACACATATCACTGACATCACGTTGCCCCCACTGACCGGCCAGCCTGTTCTTGTAGTCACGACCGTAGCCGGTACTGCCACTGTAATCGACATCCAGTATGGCGAACCCGCGCGAGGTCCAGTACAGTTTTTTGAGATCGAAACTGTTGCTGGATTGTCCCGTCGGTCCGCCGTGGCCGATGACGATGAGAGGTGGCGTACACGTGTCCGTGTCATGATGTGGATTCGCAGGTGGATAGTAACTGGCATGGATGTTGTCACCGTGTCTTGATGTCAGTTGGTACGCAACAGGGGACGAACAATAACGACTATCGAGTTTGTCGTCCGGGTCCGGCGTGACTGTATGGAAAGCGTCGTCAGTCCATGTCGTCACAGCAGCCGGTTGCGAGGCAGAGGCAGCGATGAACGCAACATCGTTATCGTCAGATGTCAGATAGTCGAACTGTGTATACGGAGACGGTATCTGTTTAACAGCATGCGTAGCAAGATCGATCTCGACAAGTGTTTGGGAACCGGCGTGATTACGACAGGCGATAAGTCGGTTGTTGCAAAAACAATAGGTGGATTGTGCAAACACCCATTGGGGAAGACCGAACTCGGCAGATTGAGGGCAGAGGTTGATGCTACTGCCATCGCTATAACGATACAGATTCCACCAACCCGAAGTATCTGAAACGTAATACAGTGTCCCGTGGTGCCATTGCGGCTGGAAGATAGACGTTGCATCATCGCCAGCGATGAGTTGTGGTGGTGAGAGAGTGTGATCGTCAGTGTAATCCGCAGCATAGAGCTGGCAGCCATCCCATGGCATGTTCGGGTGATTCCAGCTCAACCAGCAGAGTTGTCTGCTAGACGTATCGATGCGCGGTGACGCATAAAAATCGTGTTGGCGACACAAGCAGCGTACGTCGCCATCTTTCAGGTCGATGGTGACCAGCGTATTGTCAGGTTCAGATTGCTCACCAGTATGGTCTTCTTCGACAGCGATCAATCGCTGCTTGTGTTCATCGACCTGAATATCGGCATAACGGCAGCCGGGCTTCCGGGTGATAGCAGTAACAGAAAAATTGCCATGGTGCAGATGGTATATCTGCTGGTCTTCATCGTTGACGAAGAAAATGCCCGATGCTGAAACTGTATAAGCACCGCCACCGTATTCGTGTACACGGCTGCGGCAGTTGTACTCGTCAGGCAGACAGTCAGTGATCTGGCCAGACTGATAACATACGATAGTGGTTCGCCCCTTGTCTTGCGGACGGCGTTCCAGCCAGTAGAGTGCACCATCGTACAAGCGAGTCTCCGAGACGGAAACCGAGCCGGCAGCGACCCTGTCGGCGCTGATGGGTGAATGCCAGTTACCCATGGTGGAATTTGATTGTCGATTCATAGAGGTATATCACACTATAATGGATAGATTATGGTCATGATGAGCTCTATACTTTTATAGTGCACGTCGTAACCGTGTCGTCAGTTTATCAGGAGTGGAACAGACAGTAATGTTGATCGAACTAGCCGCAGTGTTGGTGATGCTGGGATTAGTCATGCTGATTGTCGGCATACTGATCACCCGGCAATATTCACTGCGCTCCAAACTCCTGACCGCGTTTCTGGTCATCGTACTGGTATCACTGGGCGTGCTGACCTATCTCGATAGTCGCTTGTTACGAGAGAGCCTCACCAATAGCGCCAACCAGGTGCTGGCAGCGACCGCGACACAATATGCCGAACGCATCGATGAATTCAACCGCAGTAATCTGCAGGCAGTCAAAACCGAATCGAATCTACCGGCCTTCGTCCAGTTCATCCAGCTGAATGGTGAGAAGCCCTATAACAGACAGACCATACTGGAGATACTCAATGCCTTGCAATCCAGACATGAGGGCATACTGACTTCATACGCGATTCTGGATACCGGCGGTATCAATCTTATCGATACCGAGAGTAAGAATATCGGTAAAGACGAAAGTGAGAATCTTTATTTCATTTCGATAAAAGAGACACTGAATGCCTATCGTTCTCCGGTCATCTTCGAAAAAGATACCGCTCCGTCGATCTATTTCAGT
>WFUQ01000272.1 GCA_015484935.1 Gammaproteobacteria bacterium | reverse complement strand
AGGCGCATGTGCTGGATGATACGTTTGGCGGTAGCGGGGGAACACTCCAGTACTTGCTGTATCGTGCTGAGGGCAACAGGGTGGCGATGGTTTTCGAGTAAACCATGTAATGCGTAGATGCGGTCAAACTTGTCCATATTGCCCCTGACCTGTGCTTAATTATCTGCCGAGATTATGGCATCCGCGGAGTGGTGACAAGTGAATTTGTAGATGGGCGCCCGTAACACGACGCTTATGCTGGACTGCATGACGGGGGGGGGTTGGTCAGCTCGATGTTCGGTGAACTAGGTTTTTTCGATATAGCGTACTTGCTCCAGGCCGGAAAAATCACTGTCCTGCGACCAGAGGATTGCATCGTATTGTCTGGCGGTTGCCAATATCATTGCATCTGCCATCGGGAGCTGATGTTGCAGTGATAGTTTTGCGGCTGTCAGGGATAACTGCGTATCGAGATCAATGACTTTGCCGCGCCGCATGAATGCTGCGGCTTGCAGTGCACGTGTTTCATCACATTGTTGCAGGGTGCGTTTGAATACTTCGTAGATGCTGATAGCGGGAACCAGTAACTCACTGGCATCTTCTATGACTGGTGCAAAAAAATCTGCATTATCCGCATCGGCCAGGTATTCCAGCCAGCCGGATGAATCGACTACATTCACCAACGGTCCTTTTCGCGTGGCACGCTGGTATCGATGCCTTTCAGGCAACCGCGCATGGCAGGCGGATTTTCTACCGGTACGAATTCGACACGCCCGTCGTAGGCCAGTACTTCCAGCCGGTGACCGGGTTTAATGCCCATCTGGCGGCGCACGTCACTAGGGATAACCACCTGGTATTTTGGTGACACGGTTACAGTTGACATACCTTTTTCCTATCGATAGAGATATCGTAAAGTATAGGGCGAACAGAAACCTAAATCAAATGCGCCCGTCGAGACAGGCAATAACCAGCAGGTATGTGTGAGTGGTTTAACCAAACGTGGCCAGACACAATGCCATCAGCCCCGCCGGGTACAGTCCCAATGCCAGTATCAGCAGGCCGTTGCCACTGAGGGTGATCTGCATATCGCGGCCGCATTGTATCGGGTGCTGATCTTCGGCTTCATCGAAATACATCAATTTGATCATGCGCAGGTAGTAGTACACACCGATGATGGAGAAGAATACGGCGACCAGTGCCAGCCATACCATGTCGATATTGATGACGGCTTGCAGTACCGCCAGTTTCGCCCAGAAACCGACTGTCGGCGGAACCCCGGCCATAGATAACATCAGGATCATCATCAGGAAGGCAAACCAGGGGCTGCGTTGATTCAGGCCCTTGTAGTCATCCAGCTGGTCGGCCTCGAAACCGGCACGCGCCATCATGATGACCATGCCGAAACCGCCCAGTGACATCAGCGCATAGGTGATGGTGTAGAACATGGCGGCGGAGTAGCCTTCTGCGGTACCTGACAGGATACCCAGCAGGATGAAGCCGACATGTGAGACGGTGGAATACGCCAGCATGCGTTTGATATTGGTCTGCGCGATAGCGATGATGTTACCGGTCGCCATCGACAATACTGCCAGTATCGCAAGCATCATCTGCCAGTCGTTGACCAGACCACCCATACCTTCGACCAGCAGACGCATAATCATGGCAAAACCGGCCAGCTTGGGTGCCGTTCCCAGAAACACGGTGACCGCAGTCGGTGAACCCTGATACACATCAGGTACCCACATATGAAATGGCACGGCACCCAGTTTGAATGCCAGCGCGACCAGGATGAAGACCAGCGCGAACGACATACCGATGCGGTTATCGTTACTGTTGGCGATCGCTGTCGCGATCTCTGCGATATTCAGACTGCCGGACAGACCGTACAGGATCGACATGCCATACAGCAACATGCCCGATGCGATCGCGCCCAGCACGAAATATTTCATCGCCGCTTCTGACGCATTGCCATTATCACGCTGGAATGCTACCAGCGCATACAGACACAGGGACATCAGTTCGAGTCCCAGATACAACATCAGGATATTCGCAGCCGATACCATCAGCATCATACCCAGCACCGCAAACAGTGCCAGTACATAGAACTCGCCCTTGAATATGGCGCGTTCTTTCAGGTAGTCACGCGAGTACACGAACACCACGAAAGTAATCGCCAGGATGAACATCTTCAGGGTCTGCGCCATGCTGTCGTGCACGAACATATCGTTATATGCGATGACCGTCTCTTCGCCTGTGGTTGCGACCAGTGCGAATACGGCCAGCAATGTTAACTGTGCCAGCAGATAACTGAAGTTGCGGTTTTTCTCCTCAACGAAAACATCTACGACCAGCACAACACATGCCATCGCCATCAATACAATTTCAGGCCATGCGATTGCGTAGTTCAGAGCGTCAAGAGTCATAATTTTTCCAGTTCGTATCCAGACTTGTTCGATTACAGTTTAGAGACAGAAATATGTAGTAATAGATTTTCGACCGATGCATGTAACACATCGATGACCGGTGCCGGCCACAGACCGAGAGCCAGTACCGCAATAGCGAGTATGCTCATGATGGCGAACTCACGTGCGTTGATATCTTTCAGTTGGCGTACATTATCGTTTGCAATCTCACCATAGAAAACACGTTTCACCATCCACAGGGTATAAGCCGCACCCAGTATCAGGGTGGTCGCGCCCAGGAAGGCATACCAGAAGTTCGCCTTGAAACTGGCGATGATCACCATGAACTCACCGACGAAACCAGACGTACCCGGCAGACCGGCGTTGGACATGGCGAAGAACACAGCAAAGGCTGCGAATACCGGCATGGTGTGAACCACACCGCCGTATGCACCTATCTCGCGAGTGTGCATACGGTCGTATAACACGCCGATCATGAGGAACATGGCACCGGAGATAAAACCGTGCGAGATCATCTGGATCATCGCCCCTTCGACAGCCAGCGCAGCGCCACTGTGATCGGTATTGGCCGGGTTATCCCATATCTGGAACACCACGAACATACCGAGCGTGACGAAGCCCATATGCGCGATAGACGAATAGGCGACCAGCTTCTTCATGTCTTTCTGTGCCAACGCGACGAAACCGATGTACACCACTGCTACCAGCGACATCAGGATGATCAACCAGTCCAGTGTCGAACTCGCATCCGGGGTGATCGGCAGGGTGAATCTGAGGAAACCGTAACCGCCTATCTTCAGCATGATCGCAGCCAGTATCACCGAGCCTCCGGTGGGCGCTTCGACGTGCGCATCGGGCAACCAGGTATGTACCGGCCACATAGGCACTTTCACGGCGAACGCCATCAGGAAGGCGAAGAAGATCAACAGCTGTTCATCGAGACCCAGCTTGAGCACATGCAGGTCGAGGATGGCAAAACTGCCACCTTTCATGTACATGTAGATCAACGCTACCAGCATGAACACCGAACCGATGAAGGTATAGATGAAGAACTTGATAGTCGCGTAGACACGTCTTTCACCACCCCATACCCCGATGAGGATGAACATCGGCACCAGCATGCCTTCCCAGAACACATAGAAGAAGATGGCATCCAGTGCGGCAAACACACCGACCATCAGGCCTTCCATAATCAGGAACGCGGCCAGATATTGCGCGACGTTTTTCTGGATCGATTCCCAGGCAGCCAGTATCACCAGTATGGTGGTGAACGTGGTGAGGATGATCAACGGCATGGACAAGCCATCGACACCGAAGTGATAGTTGATATTGAAACTGCTGATCCACGTGGCTTTTTCCACGAACTGCATATCAGACGTAGTGATATCGAAACCGGTATACAGTCCCAGACTTAAAACGAATGTTGCGATAGAGATAATGAGCGCGAGGCGGCGCACGCCACTGGCATCACCCTTGTCACCAGACAACAGCACAGCGATGCCACCCAGGATGGGCAACCAGACTGTCAGACTAAGTAATGGCCAATCGGCAAACATTTAAACTCTTCCTCTGCAAATAGCTTGTTGGTGGATCAACACAGTTAAAAAATGACGAATACGGTCAACAGGCCTAACACGCCGATGATCATGGCGAAGGCATAGTGATACAACAGACCGGTCTGCACCAGACGTGCGACACCCGAGAACCAGCCCACCAGTTTCGCTGAACCGTTGACGAAAAGACCATCGATAAACGTCACATCGCCGTGCTGCCAAAGCTTATTGCCCAGACCACGGCTACCGGCACCGAAGACGAAACTATTGAACTCATCGAAGTAGTATTTCTTGTCCAGCAGTGTATGTAACCACTGCAACCTGAATGTCTTGATGAACGCATCGGCACTACCGGGTTTGAGCATATACATGTAATACGCCACACCGACACCTGCTGCGGCGAGATAGACCGCCGGACCGGCAAAACCGTGCTGCACGAACGCGATCGCACTGGTGAAGCTGTGCCCGACTTCTGCCAGCACATCGTGCGCCGAGGCGACATAGACCGCACTACCGAAATAATCACCGAACAACATGGTGCCGATAGTGAAACCACCGATCAGTACCGAAGGTATCGCCAGCAATATCAGCGGCAGTGTCACCACCCATGGGGTTTCGTGCAGATGCTCCCGGGTGTGCTCGTCCATGCGTTCTTTACCATGGAACACCATGAAGAACATACGGAATGAATAGAAAGCCGTGATGAACACACCACCCAGTACGGAGGCGTATGCGATGCCGGAACCTGCGATATCTGAATGATGTACCGCTTCGATGATGGCGTCCTTGGAGAAGAAACCGGAGAAACCGGGGAAGCCGATCAGTGCCAATGACCCCACCAGTGATGTCCAGTAAGTGATCGGCATGTATTTTTTCAGACCACCCATCTTGCGCATATCCTGCTCATGGTGCATGGCGATGATGACCGAACCGGCAGCCAGGAATAACAAAGCCTTGAAGAAAGCGTGTGTCATCAGATGGAACACCGCGGCAGAATAAGCAGACGCACCCAGTGCTACTGTCATATAACCCAGTTGCGACAGTGTGGAGTAAGCCACCACGCGTTTGATATCGTTCTGCACGATACCGATAAGCCCCATCAGGAAAGCTGTCAGCGCACCGATGATCATGACGAAGCTCAATGCGGTCTCGGAGAATTCATACAGTGGCGACATACGCGTCACCATGAAGATACCGGCGGTGACCATGGTGGCAGCATGGATCAGAGCCGAGATAGGTGTCGGGCCTTCCATCGAATCCGGCAGCCAGACATGCAACGGCATCTGTGCCGATTTACCCATCGCACCGACGAACAGCAGGATACAGATGACCGTGATCACGCTCCACTCGGTGCCGTTGAAGATGCTCATGGTCAGACCGGACATGTCTTCCGCCTTGGCGAACACTTCGTAATAATCCAGACTGCCGGCATACATGACCACAGCTGCGATACCCAGGATGAAACCGAAGTCACCTACCCGGTTGACCAGAAACGCTTTCAGGTTAGCGTAGACTGCCGTCGGGCGCACCGACCAGAAACCGATCAACAGATACGAGACCAGACCGACCGCTTCCCAGCCGAAGAACAGTTGCATGAAGTTGTTCGACATCACCAGCATCAGCATCGAGAAAGTAAACAGCGAGATATAACTGAAGAAGCGTTGATACGCATTGGTACCCGCCAGCGATTCTTTCGGCCAGTTATGCAGGTCATCCGCCATGTAACCGATGGTGTAGATATGCACCATCAGCGACACGCCGGTCACCACCGACATCATCATCACGGTCAGGTTATCGATCAGGAACCCGATTTCGAAACGCAGGCCATCCGCCACCATCCAGGTATAGACAGTCGCGTTATACGCTGCTGCACCATCGAACACATGATGCTTCAGCGCAATCAGTGACAGGATGAACGCCGTGGCCACACCCAGGATCGTGACACTGTGCGCACCTCTGCGACCTATCACCGCACCGAACAGACCGGCGATGACAGCACCGAACAGGGCGACCAGAGGGATGGCGAGATAAAGTGAATGCATAATCTTGTCCTAACCTTTCATCTCATCAAGTTCATCGACATCGATAGTGCGTCGATTACGGAATAACACCACCAGGATCGCCAGACCGATGGCGGCTTCAGCAGCGGCGACAGTCAATACGAAGAAGACGAATATCTGCCCGTTGATATCATTGAGATAATGCGAGAACGCGACGAAGTTGATGTTCGCCGCCAGCAGCATCAACTCGATGCACATCAGCAGAACCACCACGTTCTTCCGGTTGAGGAAGATACCGGCGACACTGATTGAGAACAGGATGGCTGCGAGGATGAGATAACTGGATAGACCGACCATGTTATTTCTCCACCTCGGCATCCATCTTGATGATGCGCAGGCGATCGTTCCGTTTCACCTGTATCTGTTTGTCCGGCGTCTGGTATTTCGTGGTCGAACGTCTGCGCATGGTGAGTGCGATCGCAGCGATTATCGCCACCAGCAGGATCAGCGAAGCCACTTCGAACGGCAGCACATAGTCGGTGTACAACACCTTACCCAGTTCTTTGGTATTACTGTAATCCGCGGCATGGCGTACTGACTGTTGTAACGCTTCTCCGTTGAAAGTATCACCGGCGAAGTCACCGACCACCCACACCATCTGCGCCACCATGATCACAGCGACCAGCGCACCGACAGGCAGGTATCTCACGAAGCCTTCACGCATCTCGGCCACGTTGATATCCAGCATCATCACCACGAACAGGAACAACACCATGACCGCCCCGACGTAGACGAGCACCAGTGTGATAGCGAGGAACTCGGCCTCCAGCAACAGCCACAAGGCAGAACAGGCGAAGAAACTCAGCACCAGAAACAAAGCTGAGTGCACTGGGTTTTTCGAGACGATCACGCCCATCGCTGCCAGTAACAGCAAGCCTGAAAACGCGAAAAAGACCAGATCAATAATCATAATAAAACCTGTTATCTGTACGGAGCATCAGCCTGTTTATTGGCTGCGATCTCGGTTTCGTATTTGTCGCCTATCTCCAGCAACATCTTTTTAGTCATCACCTGTGTACCGCGTTCCTCGAAGTGATATTCGAAGATATGGGTTTCCACGATGGAATCCACCGGACAGGCTTCCTCACAGAAACCGCAGTAGATACATTTGAACAGATCGATATCGTAACGCGTGGTACGGCGTGTGCCATCGGCACGCTCTTCCGAATCGATGGTGATCGCCAGTGCCGGACAGACCGCTTCACACAACTTGCAGGCGATGCAACGTTCTTCACCGTTGGCATAACGCCGCAACGCATGCAGCCCGCGGAAACGCGGTGACATCGGGGTCTTCTCTTCCGGGTACTGTACCGTAATCTTCGGTTTGAAGAAGTAACGACCGGTCACACCCAGCCCCTGAAACAGTTCGAACAGGGTAAAACTTTTTACGAAGTGCCTGAATGATTTGCTTAATGAACTCATCATACTCACCTAAACCGCCCAGGGTCCGACTTGCATCACGACCATTACGGCCTCGACGAACAGCCAGACGATGGTGACAGGGATAAACACTTTCCAGCCCAGACGCATGATCTGGTCATAACGATAGCGCGGGAAAGTCGCACGGAACCAGAGGAAGCAGAAGATAAAGAATGCCGTCTTGCCGAAGAACCAGATGATACTGCTGGTACCCAGAATATGATCAGCACCCAGCAAGCCTTCCAGCGGCGATAACCAGCCACCGAGGAACATCAATGAGGTCAGTGCCGATATCAGGATGATGTTGGCATATTCTGCGAGGAAGAAGATCGCGAATGCCATGCCGGAATATTCCACATGGAAACCGGCGACGATCTCAGATTCGCCTTCCGCGACATCGAACGGTGCACGGTTGGTCTCGGCGACACCGGAGATGAAATAGACCAGGAACAGGGGCAGCAACGGCCAGACGAACCAGTTACTCACACCGCCCGCTTGTGCTTCGATGATCTCACCGATATTCAGACTGCCGCTCGCCATCAATACACCGACCAGCGCGAATCCCATGGCAATCTCATACGCCACGATCTGCGCACCGGCACGCAAGGCGCTCAAGATGGCGTACTTCGAGTTCGACGCCCAACCTGCGATGATGACACCGTACACACCGATGGAAGTCAGTGCGAGGATATATAACAGACCGGCGTTGATATCGGTCAGTACCATGCCGCGGTCGAACGGCAATACCGCCCAGGCGGCCAGTGCCGGCCCGATGGACAACACAGGCGCGAGCAGGAACAGGAATTTGCTGGACTGCGTCGGGATGACGATCTCTTTCATCATCAGTTTCAGCGCATCCGCAATAGGCTGACCCAGCCCCCACAGACTGAAACCGAAGAAACCGACCCGATTCGGTCCGATACGCACCTGCATGGCACCGATGACCTTGCGTTCGAAATAGGTGACATAGGCGACGCACAACATCAGCGGCACCAGGATAAGTACGATCTTGGCGACGATCAGTATCAGCGTCTGCCAGTCTTCGGGCAGCAGATACCAGATATCCAGAGCTTGTGTAATCAATGCATCCATCAGCTCACCGCCTCCAGAATAACTTCGCCGGTAGCCGCACCCAGCAGTTCGTTACCTTTGACCGCATAAGGTATCCACGCGGTATTCGCCGGGATACTGTCATCGATGACCAGATCCAGCTGTGCACTGGTCGTATCGGCCTGCTTGACCAGAACCGACGATGCCGCTTGCAGACCCAGCCTCTCGGCTTCATGACTGTTGATGCGCACACAGATGTCCTGTGCATCATCCGTCTTCTGTAATGCAGCTGCACGTCTGACCAGTGCATCACCAGCATAGATGGGCACATCACCGGCACGATGCATGGCATCACCGTCAGCATGGCTGTTGATCGCAGAGGTCGCCTTGTGCGCATTGCTCAATTCGATATTCTCACAGGCTGCGCGACATTCGTCCCGTACCTGTTCTGAGGAGAGGTAATCAAACCCGTCCAGTGACAGATGATTCGCCAGCACCCGCAATATTTTCCAGGCAGGTCGTGATTGACCTTTGGCGGCACGCGCACCGTTGAAGCTCTGCCAGAAGCCTTCTATATTAACGAAGGTACCGGCGGTTTCAGCGAAACCGGCGGCTGGCAGGATAACATCTGCTACCTGCTTCAGCGCATCCGAAACATATGCATTGATGGCGATGACATGCTTCGCTTGTTCCAGCGCAGCCATCGCCTGACCGGCATTCGCCATATCGGCATCCGGTTCGATATTCAACAACAGCACAGCGGTAGGCTCAGCCTCGATGATTTCGATCGCATTCATGCCGGATGCTGTCTCCAGCCCGACACCTGCAACGCCACGATGTGGCACTGCACCTGCCAGCCAGGCACCGGACGCATTCGCACCTTCGGTGAGATAGCCCAGTGTGCTGCCACTCGCATCAGCGATGGCTGCAGCGAGTTGGCGCAGTGCAGAAAAGTCTGCATGACGTGCCGCTTGCTCACCCAACAGGATAGTGGCATTCGTCGCGTCGTTTAAATCGTTCGCTATCGCATTATGCTGATCGAACACTTTAGCCGCGTTCACCACATCGGCCAGATGCGCAGGCACGGCATTTCCGGTCGCACTGAAGCAGGCACTGGCGATAGCCGCAAGTTCGCTCACCATGTGTTGTGGTGCGACTGCAAGATTACTCGCCACCTCGTAGTTCATCTCGAATACACGCGAGTTGACGAAATGGATAGCCGCACCGCTGTTCACTGCAGCCTTGCGCAGTCGATGTGCGATCATCGGTTGTTCTTTACGTACGTTGGAACCGATCAACAGTGCCGCATTCACGTCTTCCAGTGCGGCGATGGGTTGTCCCAACCAGGGCATGACCGGTGCATCCGCCTGGTCGCTGAAATCGGTCTGGCGTAAACGATGATCGATATGATTGCTGTCACAGGCTCGTGTCAGTTTCTGTGCCAGATACATCTCTTCCAGGGTCGAACCCGGTGACACCAGCGTCGCAAATGTATTGACTATCGCTGCACCGGCTTCGTCCTGTGAGTCTTCTGTATCGCTCCCGGCATCCGTATCTGCTTCGGCAGATTCATCGACCTCTTGCGCCTGCTGATTTTCAGCCAGCAGCTCTTTCAATCTGTCAGCGGCAAAATTCAATGCTGTCTGCCAATCGGTCTGCTGCCATTCACCGTCACGTTTTATCATCGGCTCGGTGCAACGCTCATCACTGTCCGCCGCCTGATAACTGAAACGGTCTCGGTCGGAGATCCATATCTCGTTGATCTCTTCGTTATCGCGTGGCACCACACGGATCAGATCACCACGTAAGGTGTGTGCAAACAGGTTGGAACCGACACAGTCATGTGCTGCGATAGTCGGATGCTGTTCCACTTCCCACGCACGTGCGGCGAAGCGTGACGGTTTCGCCGTCAGCGCACCCACAGGACACAGATCGATGACGTTACCGGATAACTCGGAATCCACAGCCTGTTCGATATAGGTGGCGATACGTGCATTCTCACCTCGACCGGTCATGCCCATCTCGCGCACACCGGCGATCTCTTCACCGAAACGCACACAACGTGTGCAATGGATACAACGCGTCAGTTCGGTAGCGATAAGCGGTCCGATACTCTTGTCGAGCACCACACGTTTGCCTTCGTAGTATTGCGAGGAATCGTTACCATACCCCATGGCAAGATCCTGTAGCTCACACTCACCACCCTGATCACAGATAGGGCAATCCAGAGGGTGATTGATCAGCAGAAATTCCATCACAGACTTCTGCGCGTCTTTGGCATACTGTGAGTGGGTATGCACGACCATGCCGTCCATCACAGGCGTGGCACAGGCGGGTAAAGGCTTGGGTGCTTTTTCCACTTCGACCAGACACATGCGGCAGTTCGCAGCCACCGATAATTTATCGTGGTAACAAAAACGTGGCACGCGCACGTTCGCCTGATCGGTGACCTCGATCAGCATCGCGCCCTTGGGTGCCTGCATCTGCACACCATCGACGGTAATCGTAACTGTTTCGTTTTGTTCAGACATATTTTTTTATTTATCCGCTAATGAACGCAAATAAACGCTATTGCTTTTGTTAGTGCAGCTGTAGCCACAGAGATACTGCATCGACATGAACGTGCACCGACAGCGACAGGATCACCATCGAAACATCTGCGTTCATCTGCGTTCATTTGCGGACTCATATTCTTATGCTGCCTTTACCATGCTGTGTTTATGTTCGACATAATATTCAAACTCAGGACGGAAGTGTTTCAGGAAGCTGCGTACCGGCATAGCGGCAGCATCACCCAGCGCACAGATGGTGCGCCCTTCTATCTTGCTGGCGACGTCATCGAGTTTATCGAGGTCTTCGTAAGTACCCTTGCCTTCGACGATACGGGTCAACATGCGATACAACCAGCCTGTGCCTTCACGACACGGGGTACATTGACCGCAGGATTCCGAGAAATAGAACTGCGAGATACGACGCAACGCCTGCACCATGTCCGTGGTCTCATCCATCACGAT
>WFUQ01000271.1 GCA_015484935.1 Gammaproteobacteria bacterium | reverse complement strand
ATACCGTACAAGGCCATCATCGCCATGATGGATGTGATGCGTGCGCAGGTGATAAAAGACGAAGGCTCGGGTAAGCACAGGCTGGAATATCTGTTTCCGGATATCTCATTGGGAGATGCGCCATGAAGCAGTCTACCCGTCGCATGCGCCGCATGAGTAAATACACGACCAGGAAGGCGGTGAGCCTGAACATGGTATCGTTGATGGATGTGTTCACCATCCTGGTTTTCTTCCTGTTGGTGAATTCTTCGACCAGTCAGGTAGCACAACCCCCCAAAGACATGCAGTTGCCCACATCGTATGTGCAGACACCACCGGCTGAAACCATCGTGGTCACCGTGACGCGGGATACTGTTCTGGTGCAGGGTAAACCGGTGTATTCACTTGCAGACCTTGAGCCTGACGACGATATCATCACGCCGCTGAAATCCTATCTGCTGGCGAGCGGTATGAGAAAGACAGATATATCGGACAGCTACAACGTCAATGCGCTTACCGTATTGGCAGATGAGTCCGTGCCATACGCCATCCTGAAAAAAGTTATGTCCAGCTGTGCCGCTTCCGGTTATGGGCGGATATCGCTCGCCGTCATGAATCAACCGTATCAGGATTGAATAGTGAGCACGAACATACTCTTCTCACTCGATCAGGTCAGTCAGCGTTTTGACGCTGCCAGAACACGTCTGTTCGAACTGGAACAATCCAGGCCGCAACTCGAAGAGACGATAAGCAGACTGGAAGCAGTACGGAATAAATATAGTGCTATCGACAAGCTGCAGCAACCTGTCGAACAGTTGAATGAGATCGAAGCCGAGCAGTTGTTCTGGGGTGAGGCATACACGGCTGAAGAATCAACATTACAGAGTGCACGACTTCGCAGTCTGGTGGACGATTTCAATACGCAACTGGAAAATGCAAAGCGACAGCTGGCCGAAGAGCAGGTGGAGTACGACAACCTGCTGGTACAGGCGACGTTGCTGGAAGATGAAACGAACGCATTGCAGGACGAGGTGGATGCTGCCAGTGACAGGGTCATCATAGAGTGGGCGAACCGGCAATCCCAACGACATCGCTCGGTGATGCCATGGACATCGCTGCAGGAAGACGAGCGTCGTTTTAAGACTATCATGCTGACCAGCCTGTCGGTCATGCTGCTGTTGTCTATCATCTTTGCCAGCTGGGTGATTCCGGACAGAGAGCAAGAAGTCGCACTGCCGGATGATCGCTATGTGCAGTTAGTGGTGCAACGTAAAAAAGCAGAAAAACCGATCATCAAAGAAACTCAGCGCAGACTGGAAACACCAGAGAAAGAAGCCGCGGAAGAAGACAGACAGAAAAAGCCTGATAGCAAAAACGCAGGTATCTTTGCTTTCAGTCAGGATATCCAGACCTTGCTGGATGAAGATGGTGTGGTGGATTCACTCGGCAGCAACGCCAAGATCATCAGTCGTAAACAACCGGCGAAGACAGAAAGGAAGCTGATCAGTTCTAACTTGTTGCGTACCGGCGATATCACAGTGGCTGCGGGTAGACGTGAGGTTGAGACAGCACCGGTCGAACTCGCTGGTATCGCGTTCTCCCGTATCGACGAGACAATCACCACCGGTGACGGCACACAGGTTGCTGCGCTACCTGCACAGACGAGGACGGATGAAGAGATTCAGCTGGTGTTCGATCGTTACAAGTCAGCACTGTACAGGATCTATAATCGAGAGCTGCGGGTCAATCCGAAACTGAGAGGTCAGTTGCTTATCCGCTTGACTATCGAAGCGGACGGTAAAGTGTCAGCTGTCAGCATCGACAGCAGTGATCTGGATGCACCGAAGTTCGAGAACGATATCGTCACACGGGTGAAACGGTTCAATTTCGGCAGCAAGGCAGATGCAGAACCACTGACCATCCTGTATCCCATCGAGTTCCTGCCGGTCAATTAGTTGCGCCTAGCTGCCGTTCCAGTTGTTGTAGTCGTTCTATCGTGCCGACATCGGTCCAGTTGCCGTCATAGACTTCAGCCGTAACCACACCATCCGCCAGTCTGTTTCTCAACAGCGGTGCCAGCGGTCGTGACCCTTGCTCGAGACCATCGAAAAACGTATGTGTGAACAGACCGATGCCGCTATAGGTGTACATAGGTGAACCACTGTTCAACAGACAGTGACTGGTTGTATCTATGGAGAAGTCGCCTTGTGTATTATGCGCAGGATTGTCGACCAGAACCAGATGTGCCAGCGAGCTATGCTCAGTCGTATTGAGCTGTGAAAAGGGATAGTCACACCAGATATCGCCATTCACTACGATGAAACTTTCTTCTTCCAGTAGGGGTAAAGCGCGCACGATACCACCGGCAGTTTCCAGTGCCTGACCTTCATCCGAGTAGCGGATGGCGACATCGTAAGCCGAACCGTCACCGATCTGCCGATGTATCTTCTCGTGTAGCCACGCAGTATTGATGACGATGTGACGGATACCTGCCTGTTTCAGGTTTTCGATATGGTATTCGATCAGTTTCTTACCAGCGACTTCGATCAGCGGTTTCGGCGTGGTGTCGGTGAGTGGGCGCAAACGTTCACCTCTGCCCGCGGCCAGTATCATCGCGGTACGGGTCAGCTCAGGCATGCTTGTCTGTCAGTTGTTGCAGCAGCTCGTGCATGGCTTGCAGTTGCGGGTAGCGGGTGCAGGTGTCGAGCACATAGGCGAGTGTCAGCGGCAGGTCATCGAGATAACGCGATTTTCCATCACGATAATTCAGTCGTGCGAAGATGCCCAGCACTTTCAGGTGGCGTTGTAGTCCCATGAGATCAAACCATCGCAGGAACTGCTCACGATCGTGTTCGCAACCGCTACGCTGTCGATAGCTATCCAGCCATTCTTCTACCTGTCCTCTGGGCCACTGGATATAACAATCCTTGAACAGAGACACCAGGTCATAGGTGACGGGGCCGATGACCGCATCCTGAAAATCGATTACCCCCGGGTTATTCTCGTCAGTGAGCATGAGGTTGCGTGAGTGATAGTCGCGGTGCACGAACACCTGAGGCTGT
>WFUQ01000270.1 GCA_015484935.1 Gammaproteobacteria bacterium | reverse complement strand
TCCCTGTATTCACGCACGGCGACCAGACTGGCATTCGGCACCAGATATCCCCAGCGTTCGGACATAGTAGTACTGACGCGACCACCGAGTGATAGCAATGATGAATAGGTGATCTGTTCAGGGAAACGCAACTCAAGCAAAGTAGCACCGGCTTCAGTATAGGCATCAACCACCGTTCTGATATAGTCGAAACCGACAAAACCACCCAGTGTTACGTCATCGAGCTGCCAGTCATAACCTGATGAAACCCCCATCAGAGTCTGCGCAGCACTGAACGAAGATGTCGTCGTACCACCGAAGCTGACAGTGACAGCCGACGAACCCTGAAAGCTGATCACCCTTGAATTTTTCAGATCGACATTGGAGAAACCGACATAACCATCGACATACGAATTATCGGTCGGCGACCATGTGGTATAGAGCGTCAGTGAAGCCGAGTCGGTCTGCAACACCCCGGAACCACCATCGAACGCAGCTTCATCACTGACCACAGATAATGCTGAACCCAGTACAAAATTATCCGAAAAACGATAATCCGCACCCAGCGACACACCCGCCAGATCCGAATCAAAACCATTCTCATTCACTGTGTTGTCACGCGAACTACGACCGAGTTGCGGTGCGAATAACACGCCCCACGACCCTTCATCACCTTCTTCTTCATACAGGTCATTCAGGCGCTCCTTGATACTACCCGCCTGACCGCTGGCAACATTATTCGATGAGCGACTCTGCGACCCGGCACCACCTGTATTTGAAGAACTGGTGTAATCCGATGAGGAGAAAACCAATGCCGGCGGGAATGCTACACCACAAACATTGTTATCGAAATCCACCGTCTGCTGCACAGTCCAGTTTGCAGCAAGTTTATCTGCCCCCGATGTATTGAAACAGAGATCATAAACAAAGGTTTCATAATCATCTTCTTCGTCAGCAATAACTACCTGACTTACTGAACACGTTACTACAATCATCAAACTGGTCAGCTTCAAATTCATTTTTGCATCCTCGTCCCCTGTTAGCTCAAGCATCCTCCAAAAATGGTAACTTTTCAAGCCAAATAAAAACGTCTGTTTCGAATATGTGACCCAGCTCATACCCTTGGGCGATAAAACGTAAAATAAACGCCCCTGTCGGAATCATCCTACACCAACATTCGATACAATCTGACAAACATCGCAGTAAGCTATACAGGCTTTAGTAGTTAACGGAACTGACTATTGATCGATACATGGATCGTATTTCTGCGCGGCTATCTGTCGTCCTGACACTTTCATCCTGTCTTGAATCAATCTGCATCACATCGATGCGTTATTACGTTCCGATTTTATTTATAACGTAGATCTTCAAAGGAGATGAAAATGATAAAACGTAAACTCACTATTCTGTCTGCTCTATGTCTGACTGCCAGTTTCAGCACACAGGCATCACTCATCATAAACGAAGTGGATTATGACCAGCTTGGCACCGATACTGCTGAATTCATCGAACTGTACAATACGGGAACCAGCAGCCTGTCTCTGGACGGTTTTGCACTCGACCTGATCAACGGTAACACGGGCAGCGCATACCGCAACATCGACCTGAGTGGTTTCAGTGTTGCCGCATCGGATTATTTCGTCGTGTGCAATGCCAATGGCACAGTCGCGAACTGTGACTTCGCCTTCACCAGCAGTTCCAGCTGGCTACAGAATGGCGCGCCGGATGGTGTCGCGTTATATGACAACAACACATTGATCGATTCCATGACATACGAAGGTGAGATCGTCGGTTTCACTGAAGGCAGCACGCTGTTTCTTGAGGACAGTAACGGCCTCAGCATGAGTCTCGGTCGCATACCGGATGGTCTGGACACGGATAACAATTTCAGCGACTTTCAATCCAACTGCATCACGCCCGGTAGCAGCAACATATCCGGCACAGGTGATTGCAGCGCTCTCGCGGTCAATGCTGTTCCGGTACCGGCAGCGGTGTGGTTGTTTGCATCCGGTCTGCTGGGGCTGGTTTCGGTTGGCAGACGCATGTCCTGATTCACTGTCAAAACTCGACCGTCACTCCGACTTGGGGTGACGGTCGGTTCAGGCTGTATATTGTTCGTGTTTGAATATCACCGCGCGTGCAGCCGTGTAGACCTCATCATCTATCACACCTTCGTCACGCAGGCGACGACACATCTTTAACTCGCCTACCAGCCGGTCGTTGACCGACTTCTCTGCATGCGCATGATCGATCGCCTGTTGCAGACTGACAAAAAAATTATCGAATATAGTTTGTGTCGGGCGCTTGTTCTCCAGTACGAACAGGTCAGCGCCACCGAAGTAGCTCTGAAAAGTAAATTCATCACGCAACTTATAGATGAAGATAAGCGTAGCCAGCATCGTTATCGTGAACGAGATGGTGCCGCCTATCATGCTGTAATCCATCGTCAGATTCTGCGTGATAGCCAGTATGACAAATGTCGCAGTTATCGTTCCGAAGAACAGGGCCGCATATAACCAGTTCCAGTCGATCAGCTTCAGGTGTTTCGGTTCAGCATCGACCCACGCCAGATTGACTCGATAATGCGACACGTCGTCACCTGTTATATCACCATCGCTGACCAACAGATGGGAGCGGTCATAGATCTGAAACTCACGTAACAGCCCTTTCTGGGAATTCGACTGCACCAGTTTATCGCCCAGTTTTGCCGGGTCGATCTCCTGGTCGAATTCTTCATAGTTATCGGTCGGCACATCATACGCAGCACTGGCGACGATCACTTCCTCTTCGTTCTCACTCATCACCTTCACCTCTGTGCAGTCGATACAATAACTGTCGCTACGTCATCACGATCTTTGCGAACTTGCGTTTCCCTACCTGAAACACGCCTTCGGTTCCTGCCGTTATCTTCACCGACTTGTCAGCGATCTTTTCGCCATCGATCTTGGCCGCCCCCTGCTGGATCATACGCATGGCATCCGAAGTACTGGAGCAAAGTCCGGCTTCTTTGAGCAGGTTGGCGATAGGATAGCCATCATCACCAGCTTCAAAACTGAACTCGGGGATATCATCCGGAATCCTGTTTTTGGAGAACTGGGCGATGAAGCCTTCACGAGCGGCTGTCGCTTCCTGTTCGGAATGAAAACGCGCGATGATCTCTTCTGCCAGCAGGAACTTCACATCACGCGGGTTCTTGCCTTCTGCAATCTCGGTTTTGAAATCATCTATCTCACTCATCGGACGGAAACTGAGCAGCTCGAAATAACGCCACATCAGATCGTCCGATATCGACATGATCTTGCCGAACATATCTTTGGGCGCATCATTGATGCCGATATAGTTATTGAGTGACTTCGACATCTTCTGCACACCGTCCAGCCCTTCCAGTATCGGCATGGTCAACACGCACTGTGGTTTCTGTCCCGCCTGTTCCTGCAGCTGCCTGCCCATCAGCAGATTGAATTTCTGGTCGGTACCCCCGAGTTCGACATCCGCCTGCATGGCGACTGAATCGTAACCCTGTATCAAAGGGTATAAAAACTCATGGATGGCGATCGCCTGCCCACCTTTATATCGCTTGCTGAAGTCGTCGCGTTCCAGCATACGTGCAACCGTGGCGCTGGCGGCCAGTTTGATCATATCGGCGCTGGACATCTTGCCCATCCACTCAGAATTGAACATCACGGTGGTCTTGTCTTTATCCAGAATCTTGAAGATCTGCTGCTGATAGGTTTCGGCGTTCTCGGCCACTTCCGCTTCGGTCAGTGGAGGGCGGGTGGCGCTCTTGCCGGTCGGGTCACCGATGAGACCGGTGAAGTCACCGATCAGGAACAGAATCTCGTGACCCATATCCTGGAACTGCCGTAATTTATTGATCAGCACGGTATGCCCCAGATGCAGATCCGGTGCGGTGGGGTCGAATCCCGCCTTGATGCGCAACGGACGACCTTCTTTCAATTTCTCGATCAGCTCGGCTTCGACCAGTATTTCGTCTGCTCCGCGTTGAATCTGTGCCAGCTGCTCATCAATACCAATCATGCCAATTTCGCCTCAATCCGGGACCACATTAGTGTCATTCGTGTAAAAAGGCGTATAAGATACCCGCCTGCACGACCTTAAACAATAAGAATAACAAACACCAAGGCAGTGTTTTTCATTGACCAACCATGAATCACACGCTACATTACTGAAAAATACCTTATTTTTCGGGCAATTAGGTACATGAATACAATCAATCGCGATTATCGAAAAGGCTATCATTCTGCCGAAAAAGAAAAACGTCACCCTGCTCTGAGATGGGCGTTATTCGGTTTCGCCAGTATCGCTATCGGTGTGGTCGTCGCCAACACCATGAACACCGAACCGGGCGATGCGCTGCCCGGTATCGATGAGACTCGTTCACTGACACAATCGCTGTCGATCACACCTGCATCAGAGGGCAAACCCGCTCCTGTCGAAGCACCACAGGAACGCATCCAGCATGAGAGCATCCGCCTGCCACTGCCCGAGTTACAGGCGCAACAGAAGATCATCGATGATGTGAATCACACCGCGAGCAAGGAGTGGCGCGAATTCAAGGTAAAGTCAGGTGACAGTCTGGCGCGACTGTTCAAACGCGCCAAGATCGCCCCACAACAACTCGATGAGCTGATGAAATCCGGCCCGGCTGTCAAAAGCCTGAAACGTATCTTTCCCGATGACATCATCCGCGTACTGACCAACAGTGACGGTGTGCTCGAAGCACTGAGCTACGAGATAGACAACCGCTCCTACCTGATGGCGGAACGCAAAGATGGCAAACTGCAGGCCGCTATCCACAAACACGAGATAGAAGCACGCATCGCTCACGCCAGCGGCATCATCAAATCCTCTCTCTTTCTGGCAGCTGCGGAAGCGGATGTGTCTGAGAATATCATCATGGAACTGGCCGGCATCTTCGGTTGGGACATCGACTTCGTACTGGATATACGCAAAGGCGATACTTTCAATGTGATGTACGAAGAACTATACCGCAACGGTGAAAAGATCGACGATGGCAATATCCTTGCGGCTGAATTCATCAACGACGGCAAGACTTATCGTGCTGTACGTTATGTCAATCCGCAGACCAACGTCGCTGAGTATTTCAGCCCCGATGGCAAGAGCATGCGCAAGGCATTCCTGCGTTCACCCGTCAACTTCACCCGCATCAGCTCAAAGTTCACCACTGGTCGCTACCACCCGGTACTGCACAAGATACGTGCACATAAAGGTGTCGATTACGCCGCCAAACGTGGTACGCCGGTACGCGCGGCAGGCAATGGAAAAATTATTCACCGCGCCAGAAAAGGCGGTTACGGTCGCGTCGTCATCATTCAACACGGCACCCGCTACAACACACTGTATGCACATCTGAACAGCTACAAACGCGGTCAACGCACAGGTTCGAAAGTGAAACAGGGAGACATCATCGGTTATGTCGGCAGCTCCGGTCTGGCGACAGGTCCACATCTGCATTACGAATTCCGTGTCAACGGTGTGCATCGCAATCCGTTGACAGTACGACTGCCGACTGCGAAGCCGGTTCCCAAACGCTATCTGCTCGACTTCGAAGTCAAAACCGGACCGGTGCTGGCGCAACTGGATCTGTTGAACCGCACACAGCTGGCTTCGAACGATCTCTAGATACAACCAGTAATGCCTGCTCTCTATATCGGTCTGTTATCCGGTACCAGCGTGGACAGCATCGACGCGGTACTGGTCGATTTTTCCGATGACACACCCGCACTCATCGCATCATCGAACAAGCCATGGCCACCCGCATTACGCGATACCCTGTTACAGACACGCGCCCTCGCCGACGAGCAACTGAATTCATTGACC
>WFUQ01000269.1 GCA_015484935.1 Gammaproteobacteria bacterium | reverse complement strand
CCTCTACACTGCCAGTGTAGCGCTCTCCCAGCTGAGCTATAGCCCCGTATTTCGGGTCGGTGAATCTAAGGTACCGGTGGTTTGATGTCAAGCAGCCTGTTTCGATTCGATGAACTGCGCTGCTTTTTCGATGCGATTCAGGGTTTTTTCCTTACCCAGCACCTCAGCGGTGATATCGATGGAAGGCGATGAACCGGAACCAGTGATGGCGACCCGCATCGGCATGCCGACTTTGCCCATACCGACTTCCAGCGACTCGGCCGTCTGCTGGATAACCTCGTGGATGCTACTCGCCTGCCAGTCATCCAGCGCTTGCAGATTACTGTGCAGCTGCATCAGCACATCACGCGCACCGGCTTTCAGGTGTTTCTTCGCCGCCTTGTTATCGTATTCATCGACATCACTGTAAAAATAGGCCGCCTCTTTCGCCAGACTCAGTAATGAATTACAACGCTCTTTGATCAGTGAGATGACTGCAGTCGGCTCAGGTCCATCATCCAGCGACACACCCTGTGCAACCAGTGCCTTTGTCATCTCATCGATCAGCATCGCGTCATCACTGTTCATGATGTACTGCTGATTCAACCAGTCCAGCTTTTCGGTATTGAACGTCGAGGCAGATTTATTGATATCACCGATATCGAACAGCTCGATCATCTCCTGCAATGAGAATATCTCCTGATCACCGTGCGACCAGCCGAGACGTACCAGATAATTGATCAGCGCTTCGGGCAGATAACCGTCTTCCTTATATTGCATCACCGAAACCGCACCGTGGCGTTTGGACAGACGTTTGCCATCCGGCCCCAGAATCATCGGCACATGCGCATACTTCGGCAGCTCTGCACCCAGCGCATTGAGGATGTTGATCTGTCTGGGGGTATTGTTGATATGATCATCACCGCGGATGACATGGGTGATCTTCATATCCCAGTCATCGACCACGACAGTCAGGTTGTAGGTGGGGGTATCGTCCGAACGCGCCAGGATGAGGTCATCCAGCTCGCGGTTGTTGATGACGATATCGCCTTTCACCATATCCTCGATCAGCACATCGCCGTCGATAGGGTTG
Source organism: Gammaproteobacteria bacterium (assembly GCA_015484935.1). Lineage (GTDB taxonomy): Bacteria > Pseudomonadota > Gammaproteobacteria > SZUA-229 > SZUA-229 > S139-92. The sequence continues at coordinate 1,754 of WFUQ01000269.1, read as the reverse complement.
CGGAAACGCACCACCGTATCGGTCGATGCTGCCAGCCCTTTATCGCGACAGCAGCCGTCATAACGCGGCTTCTGTTTATTCGCCATCTGCTGTTCGCGCATCTCATCCAGCCGTTCACGTGAACAGTCGCAGTGGTAGGCATGGCCGGAATCGAGCAATTGCTGTATTACTTCCTTATAACGATCGAAGCGCTCGGTCTGGTAGAACGGGCCTTCGTCGTGATCCAGCCCCAGCCATGACATGCCCTGAAAGATGGCATCCACCGATTCCTGGGTCGAACGTTCGCGGTCGGTATCTTCGATACGCAGCACGAACTTGCCACCCATCTTGCGGGCATACAACCAGGAAAACAGGGCGGTACGGGCACCGCCGACGTGTAGATAACCAGTCGGGCTGGGCGCAAATCGGGTTCTTACGGTCATGGGATCGTTGTCGGTTTACTGAAACAGGCGCGTATTCTAACGGCTATTGCCCGCGAATGAAATTTCACCTGTCCGGCTTAGCCTTTATAATCGCCGACATGCCTGCACCTGACCCACACATCGATTACCCGCAACTGGACACCAAGATTCAGGACTGGGCACAGGAACTCGGTTTCCAGCAGGCAGGTGTTACCGACATCGACCTGACCGAACACGAACAGCATCTACAGGCATGGGTGGCGAAAGGTTTTCATGGCGACATGCACTATATGACCAAACACGGCAGCAAACGCACCCACCCGGACGAACTGGTCAGTGGCACGGTGAGAGTGATATCGGTACGTATGAATTACTTCCCGCCCGATATCGAAGATTGTGAACAGGTGTTACAGGACAGCAACAAGGCCTACATCTCACGCTACACACTCGGACGCGACTATCACAAGCTGATGCGCAAGCGCTTAAAAAAACTGGCAGAGAAGATCCAGTCCGAAATCGGTGAGTTCGGTTATCGCGTCTTCACCGACAGCGCCCCGGTGATGGAAAAAGGACTGGCGAGCAATGCAGGACTCGGCTGGATCGGCAAACACACCAACCTGATCAACCGCGATGCCGGTTCCTGGTTCTTCCTCGGCGAGATCTACACCGATCTGCCACTCACCGTCACCGCACAACGATCTGAAAACCACTGCGGCGATTGTAGCGCATGCATCGACATCTGCCCGACACAAGCCATCGTCGCGCCCTATCAACTCGATGCCAGACGGTGCATCTCCTATCTCACCATCGAATTACGCGACAGCATCCCTGTGGAATTCAGAGCCGCTATCGGTAACCGCATCTATGGTTGTGATGACTGCCAACTGGTCTGCCCGTGGAATCGCTTCGCAAAGATAACCGAGGAAAAAGATTTTCATGCACGTCATCCGCTGGATGCACCTGACCTGCTCGACCTGTTCGCCTGGGATGAAAACCAGTTTCTGTCCGAGATGGAAGGATCAGCGATAAGGCGTATCGGTTTCGATTGCTGGCAGAGGAATATCGCCATCGCTTTAGGTAATGTAACGTGCGATCCACTGATGCAGGATGCGATCGTCAGTGCCTTGAATGAAAAACTGGATAGCGCGTCAGGCATGGTGGCGGAACATATCCGGTGGGCGCTGGATTGTTATGAGGATTGAAGACGCTTCACCGCAGAGACGCAGAGAAAACCATATAACTTATTTCTGGTAACAACAAAAAACAAAAGTTTTTAGTTTTTTCTCCGCGTCCTCCGCGTCTCTGCGGTGAATAGCTTTTAACCCCTAAAGCAACCCAGCGCCCACCGAACAT
>WFUQ01000268.1 GCA_015484935.1 Gammaproteobacteria bacterium | reverse complement strand
GTATCCCGACGATAGCAGCCAGCGTACCGCGTGCTGCTTTCAGCTGGGTGACGCAGCGACTGAAACAGCAGGTTGGAATCCCGCTGATCACATCCAACCGCATCAACACACCCGAAGTAGCAGAGCAGATACTGGCACAAGGTCAGGCGGATCTGGTATCGATGGCAAGACCGTTACTGGCCGATGCCGAATTTGTCAGCAAGGCGGGTATCGGTAAAAGCAATCTCATCAATACTTGTATCGCTTGTAATCAGGGCTGTCTCGATCATGTATTCAAACAGCAACGCGCCAGCTGCCTGGTCAATCCGCGTGCCTGTTATGAATCCGAGCTGAAGATCGAACCAGCTAGACATCCGCAACATGTCGTGGTTATCGGGTTGGGACCGGCGGGGCTTGCCTGTGCGGTCACTGCTGCACAGTGCGGGCATCGAGTGACGGCATATGATGCCGCTGATATCGGCGGTCAGTTCAATCTCGCCAGCAAGATACCGGGCAAGGAAGAATTCAGCGAGACCCTGCGTTATTTTTCCCAGCAGTTACGTCGCTTGAAAGTGGCGGTACACAAACATACGACCGTGTCGCCTGAAGAGATAGCAAGTTTACAGGCGGATGTGGTGGTACTGGCAACCGGCGTCACACCGAGAATACCTGACATAGAAGGCATCGATCACCATAGTGTGATGTCGTATGTCGATGTCATACAGGGCAGGCGATCGGTCGGTGATCGTGTCGCCATCATCGGTGCCGGTGGTATCGGTTTCGACATCGCTGAGTTACTGTTGGAACGGTCTATCGACAGGTTCGACTGGTATGACTTCTGGGGGGTCGATAGACACTATCAGCAACGCGGCGGCATCAAAGAGGTCGATACACCCGTGATGAACAGAAAGATCGTCATGCTGCAACGCAAGACCAGTCGTCCCGGTAAACATCTGGGGAAAACCACCGGCTGGATACATCGACTGACCTTGCGCAAGGCAGGTGTGGAGATGATGAGTGGCGTGACCTACCTGAACATCGATGATGATGGTCTGCATATCCGGCATGATGGTGAGGATAAATTGATAGCTGTTGACAGCATCATCACCTGTACCGGTCAGCGATCGAATACCGTGTTGCTGTCAGCCTTGCGCGAACACAAGATACCGACACATGTTATCGGTGGTGCATTCAAGGCAGCAGAGCTGGATGCCGAGTTTGCTATCCGTCAGGGCACCGAGCGTGCGCTGCGGTTATAACGTAATGCAGTTCGTATTCCGCACTATCGTGTTTATCATGCTCGGCGTAGTGTCGCTGACGCATGCCGGGACCTTGCAGAACACGGTGGAAAGCTATCTGCAAAAACATCAGGCAGCGGGAGACAAGGCAAACCGGCTGATAGAACAGAGCAGCCCCTACCTGTTACAGCATGCCTATAACCCGGTCAACTGGTTCGCCTGGGGAGAAGAGGCGTTCGAACTTGCGCGTAAACAGGACAAGCCCATCTTTCTTTCTATCGGTTATTCCACCTGTCACTGGTGTCATGTGATGGCACATGAATCGTTCGAGAACAAACAGATAGCCGATATCCTCAATCGATACTTCATCAGCATCAAGGTCGATCGCGAGGAGCGACCGGATATCGATAATGTGTACATGTCTGCCACACAGTTGATCAACGGCCATGGTGGCTGGCCGATGACGGTGTTCCTCGATCACGATCTGCAACCTTTCCATGCGGGTACGTATTACCCACCTGATGATCGCGATGGTCATACCGGTTTAAAGCAGTTGCTGACACGGGTGAACGATCTGTGGCAGCAGGACAGGTCGCAGATACACAAGGTGGCGAAAAGTGTGACTGCAACATTGATGCAACAGGCAGATGAGACTCAGGAAGAGGTCGCGTTGGATAAAAATATCATCGCTGTGGCATTGAACGAGATCGCCGCGTCTTTCGATGATGATTATGGTGGTTTCGGTTCGGCGCCGAAATTCCCGCGTCCCGGTATCTTCCAGCTTTTACTGGAGCAGGCTGATAAAAACAAAACTGCACTGGCGATGATGCGCACCACACTGGGTGCCATGTCCCGAGGTGGAATCCATGATCAACTGGGTGGGGGGTTTCATCGCTACTCGGTCGATGCTGAATGGCAGGTACCGCACTTCGAAAAGATGTTATACAGCCAGGCGTTGATGTCGATGGCCTATGGGAAGTTGTATACCATCACCCAAGACAAGTATTGGCTGGACGTGATGACGACCACGCTGGATTTCGTGTTACGCGAGATGCGTCAACGTGACGGCGTATTCTATTCTGCGCTGGATGCAGACAGTGAAACCTTCGATGAGAACCATAACGGTACAGGCGAAAAAAAAGAAGGCGCGTATTACCTGTGGTCAGCACAACAGATAAAACAACGGCTCAGTCCGCAGGAGTGGGAGGTGGTACGTCAGGTATACAATATCGAGTCTGACGGCAATATCGTCAGTGACCCATCCGGTGAGTTTGAACATTCGAACATCCTTTACATATACGAGGATGCGCCAACATTGAACACACAACAGCGTGAGCTTCTGCAGTCTGCAAAGTCTGAATTACTCGCGAGCCGTGCCACGCGACCCAGACCGCATCTGGATGACAAGGTGATAACCGCATGGAATGGCATGGTCATCAAGGCGCTGGTCGATGCGGCCGCTTTACTGAAAGACGATCCGGGCGAAGCCAAAAGATATCTGAGTGCAGCGATCAGAGCCGCCGAGGTGATCGAAGACAGGTTGATGGATAAACAGAGCGGGGAGTTATACCGGCGCTTGCGTGGGCAAGTGTCAGGCGTGACAGCCAGTCTCGATGATTATGTCTGGTTCACCAATGCCTTGCTGGCCCTGTATGAATATGAGCATGACAAACGCTGGTTGCAGCTTGCGATCAAAATAACACAACGACAGATCGCACTGTTCAGTGATGAACGCAGGGGTGGTTTCTATGAGTCAGCCAGTGATGAATCACTGCTGTTCCGTTCGCGTTCTGCTTATGATGGTGCGCTACCCTCACCGAATGCCATCGCGATGGATAATCTGTTGCGTTTATCCAGTGCGACACAGGATAAAACATGGCGGAAATATTATGACCGTTCTGTATCCGCATTCTCTGCCTCTATCAATGCCAGTCCGGCTTCGGCTGCGTGGATGTTGGCGATAATCGCTGCTGAGTGATAACAAGCTGCGCCCACCGTAGCAAGGCCGCTTCAGGTAAAATGCGCGCATGTTAGACCGTACTATCTCAATCGCACCCATGATGGGCTGGACCGACCGCCACGCCCGTTACTTCCTGCGCCTCATCAGTAAACATACATTGCTGTACACCGAGATGGTCACCACCGGGGCGATACTGCACGGACAACGGGACAAGCTGCTGCGATACCATGGCGCTGAACATCCGTTGGCGATACAGTTAGGTGGTTCTGATCCTGTGGAGCTGGCTGAGTGCAGTGTCATCGCACAGGACGAAGGCTTCGATGAGATCAACCTGAATGTAGGTTGTCCCAGTGACAGAGTGCAGTCCGGTCGTTTCGGTGCCTGCCTCATGGCGGAGCCGGAACTGGTCGCAGAGTGTGTATCGGCGATGAATCAGCAGGTGTCGATACCAGTCACAGTCAAATGCCGGATCGGTATCGATGACATGGAATCGTATGATGCATTCGAAAACTTCATCACCACTATCGCACAGACAGGTTGTGATACCTTCATCGTGCATGCACGCAAGGCCTGGCTCAAAGGTTTGAGTCCTAAACAGAACCGTGACATCCCGCCGCTGAAATATGATTTCGTCTATCGCCTGAAACAGGCGCAACCGCAACTGAATATCGTCATCAATGGCGGTATCAAAACACGACAGGAGATAGACCGGCATCTGCAACATGTCGATGGTGTCATGCTGGGCCGGGAGGCGTACCACAACCCGTTCATGTTGTCGGGTTTCGATAAACTCTATTACTCAGACGAACGCCCGGAGCACAGTCGGGAGCAAGTGCTCGAAGCATTGTCAGACTACATCGATACACAGCTGGATGAAGGTGCGCGACTGCATGACATCACCCGCCACATCCACGGTTTGTATCATGGACGTGCCGGTGCCAGAGCATGGCGCAGAAAACTCAGTACCGAAGTGAATAAGGACGATGCAGATAGTGGTTTGATACGGTTTGGTGGGGGTGGTGAATAATTA
>WFUQ01000267.1 GCA_015484935.1 Gammaproteobacteria bacterium | reverse complement strand
GGCGATAGACCGCGCCAGACTACCGACCGATCTGCCCAATGACCCTTATGTCACTGAAGTCGATGGGGCAGTGTTTCCGGTGATACGTATCGCGGTGGCGGCACCGTTGAGTGAACTCGAGCTGAAACGGCTGGGTGACAAGATCAAGGATGACCTGCTGGCTATCGATGGGGTGGCCAGTGTGTTCGTGCAGGGTGACCGTAAGGCGGAATATCGCATCGAAGTGCGCCCGGATCAGTTACTCAAGGAAAGGATATCGGTCGGTGATATCGCGCAGATCATCAAAGTATGGAACCTGAATGCGCCCGGTGGCAACGTCAATACCACTGAGGGTCAGAAATCTGTGCGTATCGTCGGTGAGTTCAGTAGTATCGACGATGCACGTAATCTGGTGCTGCGTGCGAACGAACGGGGTGATGTGCTGACGTTAGGTGATGTTGCCACAGTGAGTGAATCTCTCGCCGAACCTCGCAAGTTACATGATGTGGAAGGCGAGCAGGCGCTCTCTATCCTCATCCTGAAAAACACCAACGCCGACATCATCGACACGGTCGATGCGGTCTATGAATATATCGATACCATCCCGGGGCGTTACGGTGACGATGTTGTGGTCAAAGCGTTTCAGGATTTTTCAAAGTTTGCTCGTACCCGTCTCGGTGTGCTGACCAATAACGGTCTGGTCGGTATCGTGCTGGTATTCATTACCCTGTTGTTGTTCCTGCGCTTCTCGGTTGCGCTGACCACGACATGGGGTCTGCCTATCATCTTCATGACCGGCATCTCGCTCATGTATGCGTTCGGGGTTACCCTGAACCTTATCTCCATGATGGGCTTCATCATGGTGCTGGGGATGCTGGTCGATGATGCCATCATCATCGGTGAGAACATCACTCATCATATGGAGAAGGGTGCCAGTCCGGCACGGGCAGCTATCGACGGTTCGATAGAACTGATCGGTCCGGTGACGACGACTATCCTGACGACGGTGGCAGCGTTTCTGCCGATGATGTTCATGAGTGGCATCATCGGCAAGTTCGTCATCGCTATCCCCATCGTGGTGATCACCTTGCTGGTGTTGTCATTGCTGGAGTCTTTTTTTATCTTGCCCAGCCATGTGGCACATGTGACCAATCCGGATAAACATCCACCGGAGAAAAGATGGTTGTTATGGATGGAGAACAGCTACGCGAGTGTCTTGCGTCAGGCTATCCGGTTCAGGTGGGTGACGATATTGCTCTCTGTCATGGCGCTGGTCGGTGCCTTTTTCCTTGCGATCACATCGATGTCTTTCCAGTTGTTCCCACCGGTGGGGGTCGATGAGTTTGTGGTGCGTGTCACTGCGCCGCCGGGTACCAACCTGAAGCAGATGCGACAGAAATTACGTACGCTCGATGCCGAGATACGCGACTATGTGAACCCCGAGTATCTCGAAACCACGCTAGCCAAGAGCGGCGATGTGTCGGTCGATGAAGGTGACCCGTTAACCCAGCGTGGCGACCGCTATGGTCAGATCAACGTGGTCTACGTCTCGTCTGTCACCCGACCGGGACATGACGTGCTGGACGATATGTACGCATTGAAACAGCAGTTGATCGAACGTCATCCGGAACTCGATATCGCTGTCACCGAGCTCAAACCCGGGCCGCCGGTCGGCAGGGCGCTGGAGGCGGAGATATCCAGCTACGACGATGAGGCAAGCAAGCAGGCTGCCGAAGGTTTGATGGCGTATCTTGAAACGATCGATGGCATCACCACCATCGACAGTGGCCTGAAGCAAGGTGATGATGAATATCATGCTGTGGTCGACAGGCAGTTGGCCAGTTATGCCGGTGTCGACCTGCAGACGGTGGCAACCCATCTGCGGGCAGCAGCAGGCGGGCTGGTGGTATCGACCATCCGCCGTGGCACCGAAGAGATGGATGTCACACTCCGCTTCCCGGAGAATGATGAAGACGAAACTGCGCAGCTCGAATCATTGTTGATACCCAATAACCGGGGTGGTCTGGTGCCGTTGCACAAGATCGCCCATTTCGAACAACGCCTCGGTTTCACCACCATCCGTCACAAGGATGGTATCCGCATCGTGAATGTGGTGGCAGATGTCGATGCTGAGGTGATCACCAGCCGTGAGATAAACAAGCTAGTGCTGGATAATGAATCGAAATGGCAGGGTGAGGTTGCCGACAAGGTCACGGTCAACTACGGTGGTGAAGAGGAGAAGAATCAGTAATCCTTCATCAGTCTTATCGTCGCGTTCTGTTTTGCACTGGTCGCCATCTTCTTCATCCTCGCCATCCAGTTCAATAATCTGACCTATCCTTTCGTGGTCATGCTGGCGATACCGTTCGGCGCGCTGGGTATCATCATCAGTTTCTACCTGCACGACCTGTACTGGAAACCGATGCCCTTGTCGTTTTTCTCCAGTATGGGCATGGTCGCGCTGACCGGCGTGGTGGTGAACAGTTCGCTGGTGTTGCTGGTGTTCGTGCAGCGTGCCAGAAAAGAGGGTATCGAACTGTTCGAAGCGATCGTGCTGGCGGGTCGTCGCCGTATCCGTGCGGTGGTGTTGACTGCAACCACGACCGTTGTCGGTCTGTTGCCGACGGCCTATGGCTGGGGCGGTCTGGATCATTTCGTTTCGCCGATGGCGCTGGCATTGTCCTGGGGGCTGATCTTCGCCACCTTCGTCACCCTTATCACCATCCCGGCGGCACTGGCCTGCGGGCATGATGTTCGGCTTTTTCTCTATTGGCTGGTGTCAGGATTGAAGAGGCAGAAACACTAGCTCGAATCCAGTGCAGAATTATCATTTAACTTATTGATAATTATGTTATTAGCCTGGAATGCTCCTGCTTGTTTATAGGGTGGCTAATCTGATTTTTACCGGCTGTAAATCAATCCTGTGTAAATTGAATGTTAAATGTATAATGTGCTGCTCAACACTTTGAAAATATACAATAAAAGGCTGTTAATAAATGCATCAAAGGGTAGTCAAGCACGCCTGCTGTGTCGGGCGAATTCTCATTTGCCTGCTGTTTTTTGCGGTTTTACGGAATGCTGCTGCGGCCGAACAACAGACTGCGCCGGTCGGTAAAAAACTCGAACAACTCAAAGACCTCATCCATAAAGATAAAACCGAAGACCTGTCGGTACCGCCGGTTTACGCGCGGCCGTTAGGGGCTGATGCCGGACCGAGGGTGCATGTCACCCGATTCATCGTCGATGGTGTTATCGAACATCCTGAGCAGGGGATAACACTTGAAGCGGTGAATGACCTGGCCGAGCGTGCCCGTCTGGAATTACAGAATATCGATATCCTCAATCAGTACGGTCTTACTCAACAAGATCTTGAGCTGATCGGCAAGCGTCTGAAAAACAATCTCTATAAAGACAGCGAAGCATTGAAGAAAACCTACGGTGAGGTGCTGGAGCAGGTCAGGCGTGACAAGAAATATCGCGAAGAGATGAGTATCGGTCAGTTGCAGGAAGTCGCGAACCGTCTGACCGATTTCTATCGTGCGGCCGGATTCATCATCGCGCAAGTGTATGTGCCTGAACAGAATGTGACCGGCGGTATCGTCAGGTTACAGGTTGCAGAAGGGACGCTGGGTAACGTCAAAGTGGAGGACAACCAGTCGTATTCTGCTGAAGTGCTGAGTCAACGGTTTGAATCATTGAAGGGTGAAACGGTACAGAAGTCTTCGATGGAGACGGCCTTGCTCTCTCTCAGTGATTACCCGGGATTAATCGCCTACGGTGTGCTGCAACCGGGCGAGAGAACCGGTGAATCCGATCTGGTCATCAAGGTGCAGGAAGAGCAGAACTACGGCTATGCCTTGCGTCTGGAGAATTACGGGTCTGAGCTGACGGGTGAATACCGTCTGACCGGCACTTTCTATATGTATAACCCGCTGGGGAATGCGGATGACCTGCAGGTGAATCTGCTGGCTGCGTTTTCACCCGCCAATACCCTCTATGGAGACGTGTCATACCGATACCCCATCATCGGCACCGATGTCCTGTTGGGCGGTGGTCTATCCAGTAATACGTTCGACATCGGCGGCAGTCTGGCTTCATCCAATGTCGGCGGTACGGTCAACGGCTTGAATGTATTCTCCAGTTACCAGTTCAAGCGCAGCCGCACGACCAATAGTTTCGGCAAGCTGGAACTCTCCCGTAAAAATGCCAGTGCTGATCTCATTGGTGTCACTATCACCGAAGACATCCTGACGGCACTGAGTCTGCACTATGGCTTCGATGATCTGGATATCGAAAACCGGGCGATCAACAAAGGCACGATAAAACTGACCAACGGTTTCGAGGATTTTCTGGGTTCTTCCACCGCAGCTGAATCGGCAATCTTGAGCAGTCGCACCGGTGGTTCCGGTGCCAAAGGGGGCAGTGACTTCATGAAGCTGAACTGGGATCTGGCGAGGCTGCAGCTGATCGACAAGTATCAGAATATCCTGTTCCGGTTCTCGGGCCAGTGGAGCAACGACCTGCTGGTCTCGGTCGAACAGGCCGGTATGGGTGGGCCTGCCAATGTGCGGGCATTTACCGTATCGGAATATTTGCGTGATTCTGCCGCTTTCGTCTCTGTCGACTGGAACTTCAATGCACCGGGTTTTTACGATGTATCGGCATTCGATAACTGGAAGTGGGGTGAGATATTGCAGTTCTCTGTTTTTGCAGACTACGCATACGGCGTGCAGAATGACCCGGGAGCCAATGATCTGGAAAAGATCAATCTGGCAGGTGCGGGTGTAGCCGCACAGTTGTTGTTACCCGGTCAGATGCAATTGCGACTGGATATCGGTTATCCGCTGAACGACCCGCTGGATAAAACAGATATACAGTTGTATTTCACCTTCAGTTATTCAGGTTAGGTGGTCGCGATGAAACGATTCGAAACAAGGTTCTATAAACCATCAGGCATGACAAGCCTGCTGTTACTGGGTCTGGCTTTACCGGTACTGACCCAGGCAGCGCCACAGGGCGGTGTGGTACAGGCAGGCAGTGGCTCGGTCAGTTCGTCGCTCACTACCACGACTATCAACCAGCTGTCATCGCAGCTGGTACTGGATTGGCAGAGTTTCAATATCGCCGCTGATGAAACCGTGCGGTTTTTACAGCCATCATCTGCTGCCTCTGTACTCAATCGTATCCAGGATAGCAGTGCCACACAGATATTCGGCAAGCTGACAGCAAACGGGAATGTATTCCTGCTGAACAACAACGGTTTCCTGTTCGGTGAGACTGCACAGGTGCAGGTCGGAAGCCTGATCACATCCAACCTCACCATGAATACCGGTGAATTCATGGACGGGCTATATCGCTTGTATCCGGGCGATGGTTCTGACGGACTGATCGTCAACAGAGGTCTGATAGCAGCATCGACCGGCGGTGTTTCCATCATCAGTGATACCGGTGTTGTCAATGAGGGGCGCATCATCGCGCGTTACGGTTCGGTTAATATCGCTGCGACTACCGCGGCCACACTGGATTTTGACGGCGATGGTCTGTTGCAGATACAGGTCGGTGATGAGGTTATCCAGAACGCACGATCACTCGACGATGCGATCAATAACTCCGGTGAGATCATCGCAGAAGGCGGTGAGGTGTTGATCCAGGGGAATGTTTCGCGCGATGTGTTCACCAATGCGATCAACAATAGCGGGTTGATAAAAGCCAGCGGCATACTCGATGATGGTGGTGTGATCAGACTGGTCTCAGCTAACGGTGACATAACAAACAGTGGCCAACTGGATGCTTCTTCTGCTGAGGGTCGTGGTGGCAAGATCCATCTGTTGGGAGAGCGGGTTGCACTTCTAAAGGCAGCCGTACTGGATGCGGACGGCGAAACCGGTGGCGGGGAAGTGCTGGTGGGTGGTGATTATCAGGGGGCGAATGCGGACATAGACAATGCTCGACAGACCTATGTCGATGCGGATGCACGTATCACAGCGAATGCCGGTATGTCAGGTGATGGCGGTAAGGTGATCGTCTGGGCAGATAATACGACCCAGTACTACGGTGATACCGAAGCCAGAGGGGGCATGGTTTCGGGTGATGGTGGTCTGGTCGAAGTCTCGGGTAAGAACTGGCTGGACTTCAATGGCACTGTGGATACATCAGCAGCCGATGGCAAGGTGGGTACGTTGTTGCTCGACCCCACTGATGTGTTTATCGCTGATTCGGTCGCCAATGCACAGGCGCATACCGGCAGAGGCGGTGCGATGACATCGAGCGATACGAGTGCTGATACGGGGCCATCACCCTATGTGCCTGACGATACGCTGGCGATAGATGGTTCGTTGTTACTGACTACCACGATCGAGACCGCATTGACCAACAACGATGTGGTGGTCAATGCTGCAGCGACAGGTAATGGTACCGGAACAGGCAAGGTGGTCGTTGTTGACAGTATCGCGCCTACCGGTAACCTCGGTGTAGACAGGACCCTGACACTGAACGGTAAAGATATCTATGTCGATGCAGCTATCGATGCGTCGGGAGAATCGGGTGGAAACCAGGCACTGAATGTCATACTGAATGCTGACAACATCAATGGTGGTGGCACGGTCGAGTTGAATGCGACTATCAATACCAATGACGGTAACCTCACGGTCAGCAGTATCGGTGATGTCCGTGTGGCTGCAGTACAGACCATAGGTGCGGGTACAGCGGACTTCACTTCTACGGGTGTGGGTAGTGACATCTACAGTGTCGCCGCCACGGATCAGATCAATGCTGATACCATCATCGTTGACTCTGCCGGAACCATCGGTGCGAATGGTGCGCTGGATACCAATATCATCGCGAACAATGGCAGTCTGGATCTGATCAGTGTCGGTGATATCACAGTGGTCGAAGACAGTCCTATGGACCTGTCAGATATGACGATAACCGATTCGGGAACGAATGCGAGAACCATCGACCTGACTGCCGCCAGCTGGGATTTTGATATAGATCTGGATGTCGGCAATGACCAGATCACTCTCAAGACAACTGCGTCCGGTGGTGAGATAACGGGTAATGGTGGCAGGTTGACTGCGGCATCTGTCACACTGAGGAACCTCCGTGATGATGCGGTAGATGATATAGGTACATCCGGTAATCATGTACTTGTGGGTACATCCCAACTCATAATCGATACATCTGGTGATTTTTACGTTGATAACAACGTGGCATTGACCGACTTCACCATGATTGTGAATACCACTAACAACGATAATACCTACCAGCTGACAGCACCTGATCAACTCTTCACTATCACAGATGAGAACAATACTGGCGTGTTTCTTCGCGTAATCGATTCAGATACTGCAGGCCCAGATACTGCGAATCTTGATTTCACCGTCAGGAACAGAGCACCTGCAGGTAGTCAAGATGATATTTCGATCAGAGACGGGGATATTGATGTCAACGCGGGAATCGTCACGCTGATAACGGATAATGGAAAAATCACCAAGGAGAGTAGTAACGCTATCATCACGGCGGATTCCTTGCAGATGCTTGTAGCTGAGTCCATCGATGTGATCACTTCAGTCAACAATATCGCAGCAGAATCAACGGGGACAGGGAATATAACAGTGGTCAATGTGTTGACCGGCTCGATCGACGTGACCAGTGTCACTAACGGCACACTGGGTCTGACTACTACCGGTGTCACTTCTGCCGATGGTGATGTGGTTATCGCAGCGACGAATGATATCGATGTTACTGAAACTGTTAACGCAGGTGGCAGTGGGCTCGTGGTACTGAGCACGACCGCTAATGCCGGTAATATCAATGGGGCGGGAACGATCACTACGGCGAACACGGCAACACTTACTGCAAACGGTGGGATAGGCGGTGCTGTGCCTGTTAACCTGACGGCTGGTGTTCTATCGTTTTCTTCAAGTGGTAATGATGCGGCAGGCGACATCACTGCTGTCGCTACCGGCGCTAAAAATATTTCTGATGTATCGTTGACCACCAATGGCAGCGGTACGCAGACGATAGACCTGAGTGCAGATAGCTGGACGATCGATGCGGATTTTACTGATGCGATGAACGATGCCTTGTTGTTGACGGCTACTGCCGGCACGATCACGGATACGGTGGTCGGTGATGGCGGTTTCAGTATAACGGCGGATAGTCTGGTGCTGAACGCTACCGGTTTGATCGATGCTGCGATGAATGCCGCAATCATCGAGGCGAATAGCGGTGGCAGTCTGCATATAACGAATAACTATAATGCAGGTGCGTTGACCATCGGTGGACTGAGTAGCGTGACAGGTCTGACGGCTGCCGGTGATATCACGTTATTATCTGTCGATGATGGCAGCATCGTGTTATCAGAAGCTGTCGATGCGGGTGCCGGTAATGTCGTCATCAGTACGACGGACACAGGGAACAATGGTGTTTACACCATAAGCGGAGCAGGTACTATCACTGGTGCAAACATCACCTTGACTGCGGATAGCAGTATCGATGTGAATACGGTACTCGGTGCCGGTCAGTTGGCACTGACGACAAACAGTGGCGGGGCAGCCGGGAACATCACAGTAGTGGATGCGGGTGACCGGACTATAAGTGATCTGGCTATCCTCACGAACGGTACAGGTACGCAGACGCTGGATCTGACTGCGAACAGCTGGGTTATCGATACACCGCTGGTGCAGGCAGGTGATGACCTGTTGTTGACTGCAAGCGGTGGAACGATAACTGATACTGTTGTCGGTGATGGCGGTAATGCCATCACGGCCAACACTCTGGTACTGGATGCAACAGGCCTCATCGATGTTACGGTAATCGCGAGTGCTCTGGAAGTGAACAGTGGCGGTAGTCTGTATATCAACAATAACAATACTGCGGCTACTCTGACTCTCGGTGGTGTCTCAGCCTTGAATGGTTTGTTGGCAAATGGCGATATCACACTCTCATCTACCGATGCCGGTAGTATCGTTATCGCTGAAGACGTGAATGCCGGCAGTGCTAACGTCATCATCAGCACGACCGATACGGCGACGAATGGCGTCTACACCTTGACAGGTAATGGTGTGATCACTGGTAACAATATCACGCTGACAGCAGATGCAGCTATATCGGCTAATACTGCACTGGGTGCAGGTGCGCTGAGCATGACCACCAACAGCAATGATGCCGATGGTGATATCACGCTGGTCGAAGCAGGGGATATGAACCTCACCGATGTGGCAATCACTATCAATGGTACGGGTGTACAGACCATCGACCTGTCTGCCAATAGCTGGGTTGTCGATGCTGACCTGAACACCACGGCAGATGATAATCTGTCATTGAGAGCGACAGGCGGCAGCATCATCGATACGGTCATCGGTAACGGTGGTTTCACACTCAGTGCAAACAGTGTCGTGCTCGAAGCGACTGGTCTGATCGATATCGCGCTCAATGCAGCCACCATCGAAGCCAGCAGCGGTGGCATCCTGCACATCACCAATAATTACAACGCAGGTCCGCTGACTATAGGCGGGCTCAGTGGCATAGCGGGTCTGACTGCTGCTGGCGATATCACCTTGTTGTCTGTAGATGAGGGCAGCATCGTATTATCCGAGGCTGTCGATGCCGGTACCGGTAGTGTTCTTATCAGCACGACAGATACAGCAGCCAATGGTGTCTACACCATCAGTGGTCCCGGCAATATCACCGGTTCGGATATCACCTTGATTGCAGATGCCAGTATCGATGCGAACACGGTGTTGGGCGGCGGTACATTAAGTCTCACCACCAACAGTGATGATGCGGCAGGCAGTATCACCATCGTCGATACCGGTAGTTCTATCAGCTTTGGTAATCTCTCATTGACCATGAACGGTGGCAATGTCTCTGGTAACCGCACCATAGACCTGACAGCGAGGAGCTGGACCGTTGCCGGTGCTTTTGATGTCGGACTCAACAATCTCAACCTGACATCGTCCGAGTCCAATGTCGCAAACCCGCATGGCATCTTCAATGCAGGCGGTGTCGATTCACTGACGGCTTCGGGTAATATCACGTTGACTTCAGCGACAGGTATAGGGACTTCCGTTTCACCCATACGAGTGACAGCTAACACACTTGCTGTCAACAGCACGGGTGTTGGTTCGGATGGCAGCATCTTTGTCGATGGAAGTGGATCTGCTTTGAGTCTGGGTTCGGTCAGTACGGCGTTAGCGAGTTCACAGACAGTCGCATTGACTGCGGACTCCTGGACCTTATCTGCCGATGTCGATTTCGGGACGGATAATCTGGCGATCAATGCGATTGCCGGTGATGTGAGCAATGCGGGTATCTATACGTTGACTGCAAATTCGATCGGTATGGGTGCCAGTGGCGATGTCATCATGATAACCGATGCTTCGACTATCGCGGCCAGTGCAGGTGGTCAGGTTGCCATCACCAGTATCTACAACGCCGGGGATCTTACCGTTGGTACGGTCGATAACATCAGCGGTATCACTGCGGGTACATCGGTAGACCTGCAATCTGAAAATGCTACTGTCGTCATCGATCAGGCGATAACAGCGACCACGGATATCAAGTTGTGCACAGTAGCCGCCGCCAACTGTAATACGGGAGCAGGTGGTATTGCTGGAACATCTGATATCACTGGTTCTGCGCTTGTCTCCACTGCGGGCAATCTGCTGGTCAAGGCGAGCGGAGGCATCGGTACCGGGGCGGCAATCAATACCGATACCGCGACACTCAATCTCATCACCTTTGGTGATAACGCCGCAGGCGATGTCAGTGTTATCTTTGCCGGTAATCAGACTACCAGCGCTGTTCCTTTCCCGACTATCAATGGCATCGGTACGCAGACTATCGATCTACAGGCAGAGAGCTGGCTGGTCGATGGCAACCTGAATCTGGGCGCCGATAACCTGATATTACGCGCCAGCGGTGGACCGAGTGGTTCCGGTATCAGTTCCGGTGGTGGTACTCTGGTGGCGAACGAGTTGCAGTTATTTGCACAGAACAATGCAAATGATGCCAACATCGGGACGAATCTCAATCCTGTCAGCACTGATATAACCGCAGCGGTTGATGCGTTCTCTGCTGTTGCCGACAACGGTGTCTACATCACCAACGTCGGCGCGATGGCTGTGAAAGCGGCCGGTATCGATGCCGGTACCGGCAGCCTGGGTCTCACCCTCGGTGGTAGCTTGATCAGTAATGGCACCCTGGCCGGTGATAATCTCGTCATCAATGCTTCGGGTGCGGTGAATACCGCGACCCAGGTGAATACGCTGGCGATAACCACCTCGGCAGCTGGTGCGATCAGTATCACGAACACGGGTGCGCTTGATATAACCGGAACAGGTATCAGTAACTTCGATGGCGCGATTTCTATCACTGCTGATGACACCATCACAGTCAGTGCCGACATCGTCGAGAATAATTCTGATGCGATAGTGGCGATCCTGCCAGATAACGTCGTATTGACAACGACAGCCAATCAGGGCGATATCGAAGGTAATGGTGGCACTATCATCACAGGTGCGACGATTACGCTGGATGCCGATGGCGGTATCGGTCTGCTCTCGCCAGTAAACACCCAAGCCGGTGCGTTGATACTGACTACGGCTGATGCCCTGGCGGGCGGCAACATCCGCGTGGTCAATACCTTGGCATTGAATACCAGCGCTGTTGCCCTGAACACCAGTGGAACAGCGCAGACAGTCGATCTGAGTGCCAACAGCTGGACTGTCAACTCGACACTGGGCAACACGACCGATAACCTGATCCTGCAGGCAAGCAGTGGCAGCATCGATAATGTTGGCGGTGTTCTGACAGCAGATCAACTCGGCTTGCGTGCGACCAGTAATATTCTCGGCAATACCGATGCTGCGACTGTCGCGATGGAAGTGAGTGGTATGGGTGTGATAAGTGTGACCAATGCAGGCGCGCTGGTGATAGGAACAGTAACAGATAACGCAGCTGTCGATATCACCGGCATCAGTAATGCGAATGGCCCAACTGCCCTGACAGCCGGTGGCACAGTCACTATCGATCAGGACATCACTTCGATCAGCAGTGATGTCAACATCACGACAACAGCCGGTGATATCGAAGGCAGTGCAGCGTCTGTCTCAACCACTGGTATCGTTACATTAAGCGCGATCGGTGGTATCGGAAAACTCAACGCTATCAATACATCAGGTGTGCAGGCACTGGCACTGACATCATCCGGTAGTGGCAGCAATGGTGATATCACGGTTATCAACAACGGTGGTCTGGCTACCAGTAGACTTGCTGTGAGCACGAATGCGTCTGCTGGTGTACCGGGTTTACAGACGGTCAGTGTGACGGCTGATGACTGGCAGAATAATACGACACTGAATCTGAACGGTGATAACTTCAACATGATTTCGTCTGTTGGCAATATCACCAATCCAGGTGGTGTGGGTAGCATAACAGGTGGTAACGACGTATCACTGCAATCAGCTGGCGGTATCGGTGCTTCAGGCGCGTCGATCAACGTGACTGCGAACGGTTTGCAGCTGACCACGGCAGGCCTGAATAATGCGGGTGATATTTTTATACAGAGTGGCAGCAGTATCGATCTTAATTCCGGTATCACTACCGACAGTGGTACGACACAGAACATCGTGCTGGAAGCCGCTGCCTGGAACCTGAGTTCAGACCAGAGTATCGCTGATGATGCACTGGTATTGACGGCTACCGCAGGCGCCATCAACGGCGGTGGTAATACCATCACGGCGACCAGTGTCGGTTTGAAAGCGACCGGTTCAGTGACGAACATCTTCACGGATGCGGCAACCATCGCAGCAAGATCAGACACGGGTAATATCGCGATTGCCAGCCTTTACAATACCGGAGATCTCACGGTCGGTGATCTGACAGTCGTGACCGGGCTGAGTACGGGTGCCGGTGGTGCTATTTCGCTTAGCTCGCAGGATGCTGCCATCGTCGTCGATAGCGCTGTCAATGCCGGTACCGGCAGTGTCAGTCTGACCACGACAGAGAACAGCATTTCAGGTGAATACGACATCAGTGGCTCAGGTCTGATCACAGCCGGTGCGACTCTGACTGTCGATGCAGACGGTTCGATAGCCGGTCTGTCTACTGACCTGCTGGGCACAGGCACATTGAATCTTGCGACTGCTACACAGTCGGGTGCAGCCAACAACGGTGATATCAGCATTACTGAAGCCGGTGCGATGTCAACTTCACGTGTGACAGCTGTCTCTACTGACGGCGCAAGCACGCAGAACATCGCACTGACAGCTGCGAACTGGACGATAGATGCGTTGCTGGATGTGAACAATGATAACCTGACCCTGACTGCGTCGTCTGGTGACATACAGTCGGCTGGTGGCAGTCTCACGGCCAATGATCTTTCGCTGGTGGCACAATCACTCGGTGCCTCTATCGGCAGCGGCTTGACACCGACTTCTCCGATATCGGTCGCGCTGAGCGGTCAGTTAAGCGCTGATGCAGGCAACGGTGCCGGTTCGATCTTTATCACAGAGACGACTGGCTCGATGAGTATAGGTGCTGCCGGCATCGATGCCGGTAGCGGGGATGTCGAATTGATTGCATCTACCAATCTGATCTCTGCCGGGACCATAACGGGTAATAATCTGTTGCTCGTGGCAGGTGGTAATGTTGCCAGCAACACCGATATCACGAATCTTTCTGTCACTGCAGGCGGGAATGTCGCGGTCAGTAATGTCGGCGGCTTGTCTATCATCAGTCAGATGCAATCCGATGCTGCAACTGTCCATAGCGGTATCAATGCAGCAGGTTCGGTCACGCTCAATGCCGGCGGTATCATCAATCAGGATGTGATGACGAATGTTATCGCTACTGCATTGACCACGGTCAGCAGTGGTGGCCTGACACTGGATTCGACAACCAACAGCATCGGATCGATAGATGCGACAGACAATACCGGCGGCAACATAGTGGTTGTTGACAGTGGTTCGCTGGATGTGGCCGGTATCGCAACAACAGGTGACATAACACTGACCACCACGGGTGCGATTACAAATTCAGGTGCGGTAAGCGGCAACTTGCTGACGACCAGTAGTGTCGGAGGTGTGACTCTGGATGACAATGCCAATGATGTATCGCAGCTGGTGGCAACCAATACCGGTGGCGGTGATATCACATTCACTGACACGGGTGATCTGCGGCTGGGACAGCTGGCAGGTGAAGGCAATATCACCGTCAATACCACAGGCGATATCACGCAGATCGATAACATCGGCACGCCGACAGGCGATATCACGGTCGCTACCTCTGGCGGTTCGTTGACGATGGATGCGAAGACTGTCACCGTGACCAATGGCGGCACGATAGACTACACAGCGAATGGTGGTGATATGATGCTGAATCGTCTGGATGCAGCCGCCGCCGGAAACGGACCGGCGACCATCGGTGTCATCAATCTGACCAGCACGGGTAAGTTGTACAGCACGAATCCAGTGGTACCGAGCGTACGGGCAGATGTGGTGGATGTATCCACGACGCAGTTAGGTTTTGACCCGTCACGTGAATTTATCTACAGCGGTGACATCGCTACCAGCCTCACGCTGCTCTATGCTACGGGTGGTTTCACCAGTTCGATACCGTTTAATGCCAACGTCAATGTCATCGACCTTGGTACAGGTCTGATCGACTCCAGTGCCGCACGAAGTGCAGGTAACCAGCGTGGTCAGTCGAGTGGTCTGGAAGATGTCGGCTTCATCGATGCGG
The DNA here is from genome assembly GCA_015484935.1 of Gammaproteobacteria bacterium. Taxonomy (GTDB): domain Bacteria; phylum Pseudomonadota; class Gammaproteobacteria; order SZUA-229; family SZUA-229; genus S139-92. Next base: position 1,718 of record WFUQ01000267.1, on the reverse strand, counting down.
CCCTGTTCTCGGATATCAACCTGTTCGTGGTCGATGGTATGGGTATAGCGCTACCAGACGATCAGAATGATATTCCCCCGGGCCAATTCCGCAATGCCCCGGGTCCTGAGGACGACGAGGAAGAGGAGAGACTTAATGTTGGCTATAATCTACAATAGATGGTCGAGAGGTCATCGCTACAGCAATTCTGGCCTGATGAAAATAATGAAACGGAAAATACGATGAGTCGCGAAACCATACACTGTGCTGTCATGTTCGCCGATGTGGTAGGCAGTACCTCGATATATGATCGCTATGGAAATGCTGCCGCCAAGTCTGCGATAGGTACCTGTGTCGATCTGATGGCGGAGATAACCCGCCAGTATAAAGGCATCGTGATCAAGACGATCGGCGATGAGATCATGTGTCGCTTCGACAGCGGTACCGCTGCGGTGAATGCTGCTTGCAGTATCCAGGAAGCTGTCAATATACCATTCGGTGATGAGAATATCGTCATGCAGGTTCGTATCGGCCTGCATGAAGGCGACGCCATACTGGAGAACGACGATGTCTTCGGTGATGCCGTCAATGTCGCGGCACGTATGGCCGGTATCGCCAAAGCCAGACAGATCATAACAACGCAGGATACCTACGACGCATTGAGCGTGGATCTACAGGAGAAGTCGCGTGAATTCGATGTCACCGCAGTCAAAGGCAAAGCCGAGAAGATAAGAATCTATGACATCATGTGGGATGAAGAGGATGATGTCACCCGTATGGCATTCAGTTCCTCTGAATCACAGGAAGACCTCTCTATCACCTTCGTACACAAAGGCGAGACGCTGTCTATCTCACCTGACCAGGTGCCGTTCGTCATCGGTCGGGGAGCGAGTTCAGACCTGACTGCTGAAGCGCCACTGGCATCACGCAGTCATCTGAAGATTGGTTACAACCGCGGGAAATTTGTCCTGACAGACCAGAGTACCAACGGCACCTATGTGAAACTGGCAGACGGCAACGAAGTGTATCTGAGAAGGGAAGAACTGCCACTGAGTTCAAGAGGCTCGATCAGTCTGGGTGAAAAGGTAGCGGAAGGTAACCCCTTGCTCGTACACTTCATGGTCGGTTAGCTTTAGTCTGTAGCGGAGCCAGCAAGCTGGCCTGCGCCTAATACAGTGACCTCACCAGACGGAAACCTGTGTAGTCCTGATCGGTCTCCACGGGTTTGATCAGACTGACCTTGCAATCCGATATGGAATCGGTGAAGTTACCACCAGCCATCACATACCCGTCTTCCGTCTTCACCAGCTCATCGACATTGCCGACATAGTTGATCAGTCCCCAGTTGTTCGCTGTTCCCGACTGCACAGGAACGATATTTTGTCCCTTGATAAGTTTCACGCCCAGGCGCAGGCGACAGTTGTAATTGGTGTTGCCTTCACGTCCACCTGCTGACGCAGCGTTGAACCACTCGTCTTTTGTCGCCAGCGAATAGGTGAAACCGGTCTGTTGTGTCAGCCAGTCGGTGTACTGATCGATGATATCCAGTGGTACATCGACTGCGGGTAAGTTGACGTTGTCGCTCTCCAGCGGATTGCAGGCAGCACTTGCACGGCAGAAGGTATTGAGTTCACCGGTGGATATCTCGTATTTTCCGATCGCATAGGGTTTGTCTCTGGTCGATTTGGCAGGAACGACGACCAGCGTAGGGGCGCTGCCACCGTATGTCAGCAGAGTAT
>WFUQ01000266.1 GCA_015484935.1 Gammaproteobacteria bacterium | reverse complement strand
ACTTTGTGATGATTAGCCGCGAAGCACGCGAAGGTACGCGAATAAAACAAAATACACCTACCCCGTCATTCCCGCATGTTTGTAGCGGGAATCCATGTCCCGCTAAAGTTGAACGATGGATCTTCGCTAACAGCACGCGGGGATGACGAAATATGGGGAAGGGTGGATATGGAGAAACCGGGATGGAGTTTTAAAAGTGAGTGGGTAATTTTACTGATTTGGCAGGGTAGATATTATCTGCCATAGAATACTTTGTGATGATCAGCCGCGAAGCACGCGAAGGTACGCGAATAAAACAAAATACACCTAGCCCGTCATTCCCGCATGTTTGTAGCGGGAATCCATGCCCCGCCAAAGTTGAACGATGCAGCCCCGCTAACAGCATACGGGGATGACGAAATTCAGATGATGTTTTGAGATGAAGCTAAATTTGAAGGTACTGTTTACTGGTTGATCAGAATGCGATTTTTTCTTCCGGACTCTGTTGTGCCTGTTCCAGTTTTTCTTTGGCATGGTTGATCATATCTTCTTTGTCGATGAGGTCGGTGTCACCACGATAATAATGCACGCCGATGGCACCGCTGACTTCGATATCACCAGCCTGGGTTTTGATGGCGCGTTGGTCGATGCTGGTGAGGATGCGTTCCATAGCTGAAGATTTGAAATTATCGACATTCGTGTGGTGCATCACCAGTGCGAACATGTCATCTTCCAGGCGGGTGACCGTGTCGGTCGGTCTTACCGAGCGGCGTAAGCGCCGGTACAGACTAACTAGAATTTCGTCTGTGATCGCATCACTGTGTTGTTGTTTCAGTTCGTCGAATTCGTTGAGTCTGACCATGGCGACACAGACACCACCGTTTCTGGAGGATGCCTGCACCAGATGCGCGTCCAGTTCCGAATGCAGCATGCGCTGGTTGCCGGCACCGGTCAGCGGGTCGATCATGGCGACTTCTTCCAGACGGCGGATGGTGCTCTCCATCTGGCGTGAGGTCTCCAGCAGATCGTTCTGCATGGCCGCGATGCGTGCGGCCGCATTGACGCGTGCTGACAGTTCATGTGGATTAGGGGGTTTGCGCAGATAGTCATCGACACCGTGTTCGAACGCCTGCACCATGTATTCCACGCCTTCATTGGCGGTGAACAGGATGATGGCGGTATAGGTGCCGTCTTCCTCGTCCTGTTGACGGATGTGGTCGGTGAGTTGCAGACCGTCCATCTCTGGCATCATCCAGTCGGCCAGTATCACGTCTGCGGGTTGTTCCGCCATCATATCGAGCGCCATGGTGGCGCTGTCGGCCATACGCACGCCTTTGTAACCGGCTTTCTTCAGTGCGGTCTTGACTACGATACGACTGAATTGCAGGTCGTCTACGATGATGATGGATAGATCTGGCATGCTCATTTACGGCTTGTTCCTTGTGTTTCAAAGAATCGGGTGTTAACACCAATCCTATGAAATATAGTCAATAATTCCCTTAATTGCCGGGGTTATGGCCAACTGAAAGGCTAAGGCTGGCTCCATACCGGACCAGCGGCATCACACCATCGATTAACGATGGTGCAGAACAGCTCGGCTGTCTTGGTGGCGTCATACAATGCCGAATGGGCCTCGTCATTATCCCATTCGATTCCGGCCGCCTGTACCGCCCGGGAGAGCACGGTCTGACCGTATGCCAATCCGGCAAAGCTGACGGTATCGAAGATGCTGAAAGGGTGGAATGGATTACGCGATACCTTGTTGCGCTCGGCACAGGCATTGACGAAATTGAGGTCCATGATGGTGTTGTGACCGATCATGATGGCGCGGCTGCAACCCTGTTGTTTCATGTCTTTGCCGACGAAGCGAAACATCTCGCGTATCGCGACATCCTCTTTCTTCGCCATGCGGAACGGATGATAGGGGTCGATGCCGGTTATCTCCAGTGAGGCCGGGTCCATGTTGGCACCTTCGAAAGGTTCGACATGGGCCATGTAGTGTTCGCCCGGACTCATCTTGCCGGTCTCGTCGATGGTGAGCAGCACCGCAGCGACTTCCAGCAGCGCGTCTTTCTTGTGGTCGAAACCACCGGTTTCGACATCGACGACTACTGGCATGAAGCCGCGAAAACGTCTCGCCATGGGGGATTTAAGTTCTTCAGCCATCCTTAGTTTTCCGGGTCGTTATCGACCAGTTGCCAGTTGAGTGTCTCGCCAGCCATCATCGGGATCAGATTTTCATCTTCTGTCAGAGGATAACTTTCGGGTATGGTCCAGTCGGTTTTCTGTAACGTGATCTTTTCGCTGTTCCATGGCAGGTCATAGAAATCCGGTCCGTAGAAACTGGCGAAGGCTTCCAGTTTATCCAGTGCACCATGCCGGTCGAACAGACTGGCATAGAACTCGATGGCAGCATGTGCGCTAAAGATACCGGCACAACCACATGAGGTTTCTTTCGCATGTCTGGCGTGCGGTGCCGAATCGGTACCGAGGAAAAACTTCCGGTTACCGCTGGTGGCTGCATGGATCAGTGCCTGACGGTGTTGTTCACGTTTTATCACCGGCAGGCAATACATATGTGGTCGCATGCCGCCCTGAAACATGGCGTTGCGGTTGTACATAAGGTGATGTGCAGTGATGGTCGCTGCGATATTACTGCTGGCATTGAGTACATAGTTGACCGCATCGGCAGTGGTGATGTGCTCGAATACTACTTTGAGTTTAGGGAATCGATTGGTCAGCGGTAACAGTATTTGTTCGATAAACACTTTTTCACGATCGAATACGTCGATTGCCGGATCGGTGACTTCACCGTGAACCAATAACGGCATGCCGCAGTCCTGCATCGCGCCAAGTGCATCATCACACAGACGGATATCGGTGACACCCTGCGCTGAGTTGGTGGTCGCACCTGCCGGATAGAGTTTGACCGCCTTGATGAAACAGCTCTTGCGTGCACGTTCGATCTCGTCGGCGCTGGTATCGTCGGTGAGATACAGGGTCATCAAAGGTTCGAAATCGCTGTCACCGATGGCGGCGACGATGCGATCGACATACTCGACTGCCTGCACCACGGTGGTGACAGCCGGACTGAGATTGGGCATCACCACGGCACGCGCAAACTGTGCAGCGGTGAAGGGTGCAACGGCCTTGAGCGCATCGCCATCACGCAGGTGCACATGCCAGTCATCGGGCCGGGTGATCTGTATTTTCGTTGGAGTCATCATGCTTGAACGGGTATTATCCTAGATTATGCTGTTCATCGCTAGGACGTTGGCTTAACAATATGTCTGTTATCCGTACTTTGGTCTCCATTCTGCTGCTCAGGTCCGGCCCGCAGGACTTGCCGTTCTCCCAGAATCTGCTGGTGGTGATGCTATTCCTGTATATCACCAGTGGTGTACTGGTATTGCAGGACAGTGTCGATAGCAGTCATGCTGCTGCCAATATGATCGTCGATCTGCTGGTTATGTTGTTTTTTACCTACATCGTGTTGACTGCGCTCGATCATAAACCTCGCTTCGTGCAGACCATGACGGCCATGGCCGGTGTCGGTGTGTTATTCCATCTGCTCGCCTGGCCCTTGTTGATGCAGGCAGAGATGGTGGAGGAGGCAGAAGCCTTACCGGTAGCAGCATCCCTGACCTTGCTGATGATTCTCAGCTGGAACCTGTTGGTGGTGAGTTATATCTACCGGCAGGCGTTGCAGGTCACTATGACCAATTCAATCCTGTTATCATTTGCGCTGTTCTTTTTGTCCATGACCGTGTCGCAGCTGATCCTGCCTGAATCCTGAATCGAGAAACATCTCTATGCACATACATATATTAGGTATCTGCGGCACCTTTATGGGTGGTGTCGCGTTGCTGGCGAAAGCGGCAGGGCATACCGTGAGTGGTTCCGACCAGAATGTCTATCCCCCCATGAGCACGCAGTTACAGCAGCAGGGTATCGTACTGAGCGAAGGTTATGACCCGGCTCATATCACCGACGAAGTCGATCAGGTGGTGATAGGCAATGCCATGTCGCGTGGGAATCCTGTCGTGGAATATGTGCTCAATAAAAATATCCCCTATACCTCGGGGCCACAATGGTTATCGGAAAACGTACTGAGTAACCGTTGGGTATTGGCTGTCGCCGGTACCCATGGCAAGACCACGACTTCCAGTATGCTGGCATGGATACTGGAGTACGCCGGTCTCAAGCCCGGATTTCTGATCGGTGGCGTACCGGAAAATTTCGGCTTGTCGGCGCGTTTCGGCGAATATCCGTTTTTCGTGGTGGAAGCCGATGAATACGATACTGCGTTTTTCGATAAACGCTCCAAGTTCGTGCATTACCAGCCACGTACCTGTGTGCTCAATAATCTGGAATTCGATCATGCGGATATCTTCGATGATCTGGCTGCCATTCAGAAACAGTTCCATCATCTGGTACGCACCGTTCCCGGTGAAGGCAAGATCATCATGAACGGCGCAGAGACACATCTGGATGAAGTCATCGCGATGGGATGCTGGACACCGGTAGAGCGATTCTCCATCGCTGGAGATGACTGGTCGATGCGTAACATCGCACAGGATGGTTCACAGTTCGATGTCTATGTCGATGAGGAGAAAGCGGGTACGGTTAGCTGGAAGCTTAATGGTAACCACAATCGTATGAACGCACTGGCCGCTATCGCCGCTGCGCGCCATGCCGGTGTACCGGCAAAAGATGCCTGTGATGCACTGGCCGAATTCAAGGGGATAAAACGTCGTATGGAGTTGATCGGTGAAGTCAATGGCATCAGGGTATTCGATGATTTTGCGCATCACCCGACTGCCATCACCGAGACCTTGATCGCAGCGAAAGAGATAGCCGGTGACAGACGCATCATCGCCATACTCGAACCACGTTCCAATACCATGCGCATGGGCGTACACAAACAGGAGCTGATGGGATCCTTGCAGGGTGCAGACCAGATCTATCTGTTCGAACCGGAGAACCTCGGTTGGGATCTGAGAGACATGGCGAAACATTCAGCGACACCGGCCAGCGTATTTGATGATACCGCTGAGTTGATTCAGGCCGTGTGTACACAGGCACAATCCGGCGATCATATACTGGTCATGAGCAACGGCGGATTCGAAGCATTGCATTCGAGATTGTTGCAGAAGCTGGCTGCGTAAGAACAGCCACCGGTATGATCTTGCGACAGTAGAATATAGAAAGGCTCGACCGTGAGGCCGAGCCTTTCTATCATGGTCACTGACTGGTTCGTATTACGGTGTCAGCCTCCATGTTCCGACTACCCCCGGCGTTGATGGCGTTACTGTGACACTTTCCAGATTGCCATTTAAAAACTGCACGATAACAATCCTGATGGCCGGGTCAGTTGTGCGGGTAAATGTCACATTGGATATCGTGCCATCCGAGAATGTATCTGTATTTTCAGACCATGTCAGATTGATGGTGTTACCATCTGTTGCCAGAGATACACTACCGTCAGTAGCGATGACAAGACTGTAAGCACCGCTCAGAGTGAAGGTCGTATCGCTTCCGATGACAGGCGCTGATGCAGCTGAGACACTGTAGCCTCCAGCTCTGTCAGTGAAGAATTGCGGCAGGAATGTGCCGCTCGGTGCAGTAGAGGGGCCGCCATTGAACGGTGCCTCGGCGATCTTGTTCGCAGTCAGGCCATACGTTGTCGTATACGAGCCACCTGTCGATGATGTCTCGAACAAGCGTAACGAGGAGTTGGTACCGAAAGCGCCATCGACCAGTAAATGTATCTCGCCACTGGCATTTACCAGAGTGGTTTTATATATTTTGGCGGTGCCGGAGTTTGGTACGGATGGCAGATTACCGCCCAGTCCCGTTGAGATAGCTTCACCCGTGCTGCTGAGATAGACATCGAAAAGCGTTATCTCGCCTGCGTTCACCAGTGAGCTGACAGCGATCCGGTAGAAACCTGCTGTGGCTGCAAAAGCGCCGGTGCCATCATCGGCGACTACTGGTGTGCCGGTAGTGCTACCGCCTGTACCGCCACCTGTACCACCGCCAGCGGCTACTTTGTACTGTCCATAAAAAGCACTTCCGTCAGGTGCGCCGACATTGATCTCATTGAAGATCGAAGCTGGAATACCAGTGGACTGCAATGCAGACAAGGCGTATTCATTGCCATTTACCGTATCCTTCCAGATAGCTTCGGCTTCATTGCCGTTTCTGAATACCGGGGTACCCAGGACAATGTTATTACCTACTCTCAGGATACCGTCGGTGCCGACGATGACAGTCGTCATGGTGCCGTCTGTGATACCGGAGCCAGGGTTGAACTCGCTGAATACGAGGTCATAGGTGCCAGCGATATCTGCCGGAATCGTGGCGAGGATCTCGTTAGCGGCAATCGTCGCATCACCGTTCGTTACACCGCCTGTGCTGCCACCACCGGTATTGCCACCGCCAGTATTACCGCCACCGACATTGATGCCGCTGGTGTCTATGGCCGGGTCGAAAGTGAATCCGGCAACGGCCGGGATAACAACAGTGCCACCAGCTACACCGATAACGTTGAGCATGACTGCGCCACTTGATGTGTCGACTGTGATCGCATCCAGTACCGCGTCGATGCCCGTGTTGTCAGCGTCAAAAGCGGTGCTGAAAAAATCATAGACTGTGGCATCGAGTCCTGCTGCTGTGATCTGGGCCTGCAGGTTTGCATTGACAGTCGCTTGTGAAGACCGGACGCTTGCTGCGCTGAACTGAGTACCATCCCACGTGGTGTATGCGGTAGTTAAATCGGTATTTCCGTTTGCAATAAATAGCGCGAGATCAGTTAAAGGCGTGATGTTGATCGTCATGTTTGCAGAATCAGCATAGGAGTACAGTGTCGCTCCGGTACCACCGGCAGGGACGATCTTGATGATGAATGGTGGTGTCATTCCAGAGACATCGATTGTATATCTGCCGCTGCCGTCTGCTGCAGTATCGACGCTTCTCTCTGTTCCGTTTGCATCGGTTACAAAAACGGTTCCGATGATACCGGCACCGGTCGCTGCTGTACCGGATAAAGTGGTGGGTGCGCGGCTCGAACTGGAGCACGCGATCAGACTGATGGCAAAAACAGCGGCGACCAACAGGCTGACTATGCGATGTAAGTGGGTCATATTATCCTCCGTAGTGCTATGGGGGCTCATCATCTAGTGAAAATAATGAGCAAACTATACGACTCAGATGGTAGTACCGAGAATATCGGTCTGAAACCCCCTGAACAGGGGGGTAGGGCTGGATGTCCGGCTAGACTTGTACAGCGCCTGATTCTGCAGGGCAGTTTCGCATCACGACGGCCAAAACAGGTAAAATAGCCGATACACAGTCACATTACACAGATATGGATAAAACGCCCACAAGAACAATCTGCCTCGCGATGACCGGTGCTTCCGGTGCCCAGTATGGCTTTCGGCTGCTGGAAACCCTGCTGCAAAAAAACATACGGGTCTATCTGATGATAAGCAAGGCAGCTCAGGTGGTCATCGGTATGGAAACCGATATCAAGCTGTCAGCTCGTGCCGGGGATATGCAAAAAGCGTTGAGAGAAAAATACGGTTGTGACGCCGAGCAGTTACAGGTGTTCGGTGAACAGGAATGGACGGCACCACCGGCCAGTGGCAGTAATATCATCGATGCCATGGTGATGTGTCCGTGTTCCATGGGCGCATTGTCGGCAGTAGCGACGGGGGCGAGCAACAATCTCATCGAGCGAGCGGCAGATGTGATGCTCAAGGAGCGTAAGAAACTCATCGTGGTGCCGCGTGAATCGCCGTATTCCGATATCCATCTGGAGAACATGCTGAAACTGTCACGCATGGGTACGGTGATCGTCGATGCCAATCCCGGTTTTTATCATTCCCCTGCATCTATCGATGATCTGGTCGATTTTGTAGTCGCAAAGGTTCTCGATCAGTTGCAGGTCGAACATGGACTGATGCCACGTTGGGGTGAGTAAGCTCTTTCATACATAGCGCCGATGCCAAACCCGTTCTGGAAAACCAAAACATTAGCCGAGATGGATCAGTCGGAGTGGGAGTCACTGTGTGATGGCTGTGGTTTCTGTTGTCTGATAAAACTGGAAGATGACGATACCGGCGAGATATTCAATACCTCGGTCGCCTGTCGTTTGCTGGATATCGAAACCTGTCGATGCAGCGATTATGCAAACCGTTTCGACAAGGTTCCCGGTTGTCTGAAACTCAGCGTCGATAATGTTGCCGGGCTGGACTGGCTTCCTGCCACCTGTGCTTATCGCCTGATAGCCGCAGGGGAGGATCTGCCTGAGTGGCATCCCTTGCAGGATACTTCCCACAGCTTGTCGCGCGTCTCGGTGAGCGGGTTCGCGCAGTCTGAGCAGTATGTGCACCCCGATCAGCTGCATGAGTGCATCATCGACTGATTATGTCAGTCAGTGTCTATGCTCAGAGTCGTCGTTTACTTCAGGAGTACTCATGCTGAGACTTGTCGGAACTGTGGTCGGTGTATTGTTTGTTCTTCCGGCTCAGGTTTGCAGTATGCACAGATGTAAGGGTGCAGGCGGCGTTATCACAGGTACGCAAGTATCACCGGTGATGTATCTGATCTGCTTCAGCTCTCGGGGTGATACTTGAGCTGTACGCCCTTGAGAAAATTGCGCAGTATCTGATCCTGACATTTACGGAAATGTTTGTGCCCGGGTTT
>WFUQ01000265.1 GCA_015484935.1 Gammaproteobacteria bacterium | reverse complement strand
TACAATTTAACAATACACTCACTAAGGGCAGAGATACGAAACACGCATGTTCAGGCTTGCCAATAAGGTTGAAGATACCCTCTGGAACAAGCTCGTATTCTGGTTGATTGACGAGAAAGAAGATCAGCACACCCCCCTCTCGGATTTTGACCGCCTCGGATACAGCTTACTTCCGCGCTATCGCTTACCTGCCCTGATATGCACTCGCAGCAACCCCTTATCGCACAATCCATTACACTCACTCCACAAGGCGGATAAGCCATGACGACGCTACTGATAATTTCCGTGATCCTGATCGTACTGCTGGCTGCTTATTTCAGATGGCCATTGATCATGTGGTCGTTACTGATCGCCATCGTCATGATGGCTTTTCAGATAAGTGGCGAGATACCGTCAACCACGCTGACGACAATGTGGGTCATCTATGCGGTCATCTTCATCCCGCTCAATATCAAACCCGTACGCCGGATGCTGTTCAGCCGTTTCATCTACAAGCTGATGTCGAAAGCCATGCCGACTATCTCGCAGACCGAACAGGAAGCACTGGATGCCGGTGACGTGTGGTGGGAAGCCGAACTGTTCAGCGGTAAACCGGATTTCGATGTGGTGCGCAAATTACCGGCACCTGGTCTTTCAGAAGAAGAACAGGCCTTCCTCGATGGCCCGGTGGAAGAACTGTGCCAGATGCTGGACGACTGGAAGATTACCCATGAAGATTTCGATCTGTCAGCCGAAGCCTGGCAGTTCATCAAGGATAATAAATTCTTCGCTATGATCATCCCCAAAGAATACGGCGGTCTGGAATTTTCCAACCTGTGTCATTCACAGGTGGTGATGAAGATCGGTACACGCAGCGGTTCGGCAGCGGTCACGGTGATGGTGCCCAACTCACTCGGCCCCGGCAAGTTGTTGATGACCTACGGCACCCAGGAACAGAAAGATTATTATCTGCCGCGACTGGCAGACGGCACCGAGATACCCTGCTTCGGTCTCACCGGACCCGATGCCGGTAGTGATGCCGGAGCCATGCCCGATACCGGCGTGGTGTGTTACGGCACATTCGAAGGCAAGGAGAATGTACTGGGTGTGCGCATGAACTGGGAAAAACGATACATCACACTGGCACCGGTCGCGACCATCCTCGGTATCGCTTTCAAATTACAGGACCCGGACCATCTGCTGAGTGACGAAGTCGAACGTGGCATCACCCTCGCCCTCATCAAACGCGATACCGAAGGTGTCGAGATCGGCAACCGCCATTTCCCGTCCAATCAGGCGTTCATGAACGGACCGATACGCGGCAAGGATGTGTTCATCCCGATGGACTGGATCATCGGTGGTGTCGATTATGTCGGCAAAGGCTGGAGCATGTTGATGGAATGTCTGTCCGACGGACGCGCCATCTCCCTGCCCGCGCTGGGTGTCGGTGCCGGCAAGATGGCATCGCGTTATACCGGTGCGTATTCGCGTATCCGCCAGCAATTCCACACCCCTATCGGTTATTTCGAGGGCATCGAAGAAGCGCTCACCGAGATCGCCGGACAGACCTATGCCATCGATTCGGCAAGACAACTGGTACTGTCCAGTCTCGATCACGGTGAAGTGCCGTCTGTTATCTCCGGCATAGTGAAACAACAAACCATGGAACGCATGCGCCGGATCATCAATCTGTCGATGGATGTGCACGGCGGTCATGCCATCTGCATGGGACCGAATAATATTCTCGGACGTGGTTATCAACTGATACCGGTCGGTATCACTGTGGAAGGCGCGAACATCCTGACGCGCTCGTTGATTATCTTCGGACAGGGTGCGATGCGCAGTCATCCCTATCTACTGAAAGAAGTCGAAGCCGTACATGAGAGCGACAAACACAAAGGTCTGAAAGATTTCGATGACGCTTTCTTCGCACACGCCGGTTTCATCTTCAGCAACATGGTGCGGGCTTTCTGGATGGGCATCACAGCCGCACGTCTGGTGAGGACACCCGGTAGCGGTATCACTGCCAGATACTATCGCCAACTGGTACGCATGAGTGCCTGCTTCGCGGTGATGACCGATGCCTGCGTCGCCATCCTCGGTGGCAGCCTGAAACGCAAGGAGAAGATATCCGGTCGCCTCGCCGATGCACTCTCCAATCTGTACGTGCTCACCGCAACGTTGAAACATTATGAAGACGAAGGTTCCAACAAGGAAGACCTGCCGTTGTTACAGTGGGCATGTGAAGATGCACTGTACAACACCCAGTATGCTTTCAAAGGTGTGATCAAGAACCTGCCGGTACCGGTCGTCGGTCGCCTGCTTAACGCCATCCTGTTCCCGTTGACCAAGCCTTATCAGAAACCCTCTGATGCCACCGGTCACCGTATCGCACGTCTGTTACTGTCCCCTTCCGAGACACTGGAACGTCTGACGCGCGGTATCTTTATCAGCGAAGAGCCGAATGACCCTTCAGGCCGGATTCTGTATGCTTACCAGCAGGTGCTGAAAACCAGTGCGCTGGACAAACGCCTGCGCGAGAACCGGAAAAACGGCACACTGCAAGCTGATGATGCTAACCTGCTACAGGAAGCCCGTGATAAGAACGTCATCACCGAAGACGAATTCAAACAGCTTGAACATACACGCGAGGCTGTGCTGAATGCGATCAAGGTCGATGAGTTCTCCGGGGAAGGCTGGGAGGTCTTAACGCCGAAGTTTGGAGAGTCATTGTGAAAATCGTAACGAAACAGTCAGGGCAGATCCTATGATAAATAACGGCAACAAAGTTTTCATCGTCGATGGCAGTCGCACCCCGCAACTGAAAGCCAAAGGTAAACCGGGGCCGTTTGCTGCCAGCGACCTGGCTGTCGCCGCGGCACGTGCATTACTGATCCGTAACGATGTACCACTGGACAAGATAGATGAAGTCATCCTCGGTTGCATGATGCCGAGCGAACGCGAAGCCAATATCTCTCGCGTCGCAGCCTTACGCCTAGGTATCCCACAGACTGTTCCGGCATGGACCGTACAACGTAACTGCGCATCGGGTATGCAGTCTATCGACTCGGCCTGCCACAACATCGCCAGTGGTCAGGCCAACCTCATCCTCGCCGGTGGTGTCGAGGCCATGAGTCGCGCACCCGTGTTATACAACCGGCACATGGTCAACTGGTTAGGTGACCTGATGCGTGCACGTTCACTCAGCCAACGGCTTAAAGTCTTCAGCCAGTTCCGTCCCGGTCATCTGAAACCGGTGATCGCATTACTGTTCGGTCTGACCGATGATGTGGTCGGTCTGAACATGGGCGAGACCGCAGAGAACATCACCACCCGCTTCGGTATCACGCGTGAACAGATGGACAGCTTCTCTGCCACCAGTCATCACCGTCTCATCAACGCGATGGAGAACGGTTATCTCGATGAGATAGAAGTGTTATACGATGCCAGCGGCAAGTACTACGATCACGATGACGGGGTACGCGCAGATTCCAGTGTCGAGAAACTGGCGAAGTTGCGCCCTGCCTTCGATAAAAAATATGGCAATGTCACCGCCGGTAACAGCGCACAGATCACTGACGGTGCGACCTGGCTCATCCTCGCCAGTGAACAGGCCGTGAACGATTATGACCTGCCGGTACTCGCCGAGATAAAAGACACACAATGGGCGGGACTCGACCCGGCTGTGATGGGCATGGGGCCGGTACATGCGATGACACCCATCATGCAACGCAATCAGTTCGCTATCGATGATGTGGATTACTGGGAGATAAACGAAGCCTTCGCCACGCAGGTGTTAGGCAATATCGCCGCATGGAAGGAAGAGGAATATTGCCAGACCAACCTAGGCCTGGATAAACCCATGGGCGAGATACCGCATGATAGGTTAAACGTCGATGGTGGCGGTGTCAGTCTGGGGCACCCGGTCGGTGCCAGTGGTGCGCGCATCGTGCTGCATCTCGCCAACGTGCTCAAACGCACCGAAACCAAACGCGGCATCGCCAGCCTATGCATCGGCGGTGGTCAGGGTGGTGCCATGCTGATCGAGAATGTGAATGCTTAAAATTAAAATCGCTGCATCATATCGTTTATGTAGGAGCGGCTTCAGCCGCGAATGTGTGAGCACATCGCACTGGTTCGCGGCTGAAGCCGCTCCTACCGTACCGGGTGACACAATTACAGGAAACAATAATGTCTGACTACAAAAACTGGAAACTGGAACGGGATGAACATGGTATCGCATGGCTGCATCTCGACAAGGCAGATTCGAAAGTCAATCTGCTCGCCGGTGAGGTGCTCGATGAGTTGAGCGAATTGCTCGACGAACTGAGGAAAGATCTGCCACAGGCGATCATCATCGACTCCGCCAAGAAAGACAGTTTTGTATTCGGTGCAGATATACAGGAGTTCACCACACTGGACACGCCCGAGAAATCACAGGCGTTTCTCGATCGTGGACACAGGGTGATGAACAAACTGGATGCGATGCCGTGCAAGACCCTCAGTATGGTACACGGTATGTGTCTGGGAGGCGGTACCGAACTGTCACTCGCCTGCGACTACATCGTGGCGTCGGACGATAACAAAACCCGTATCGGTCTGCCCGAGATCAAGCTGGGCATCCATCCCGGTTACGGTGGCACGGCACGATCTATCAGACGCATGGGACCGATGGCGGCCATGGGTATCATGCTCACCGGTCGTGCCTTGCCTGCGCGGTCGGCGAAACGCAGTGGTTTGATCGATGAATGCGTACCGTTACGGCAACTGAAAACCGCTGCCATCGCAACGGTACTGAGCGGACGTATGCCACATCGTGCGAAAGGGTTTAAAAAGCTGGCAGGCAATGCATTGTTTCGGCCACTCATCGCTTCACAGATGCGCAAGCAGGTTTCGAAGAAAGCCAGAGTGGAACATTACCCCGCGCCTTATGCCCTGATCGATCTGTGGCAGAAATATGCGGGCAACGATGTCCGCATGCTCAAGGAAGAAGCGATCTCGGTGGCACGTCTGGCGACCAGTGACACTGCCCGCAATCTGGTCAAAGTCTTCTTCCTGCAGGAAGAGCTGAAACGTCAGGGTAAACAGATCAGTTACAAACCTGAACACATCCACGTGATCGGTGGCGGCATCATGGGGGGGGACATCGCTTCATGGTGTGCGATTCAGGGGTATACCGTAACCGTGCAGGATCAGGACCCCGAACGGCTGGCGCAGACCTATAAACGTGCGCAGGCATCGTTCAAGAAAAAATATAAACGTGACCGTCGCGCCATACGCCACGCCGGTGACCGGCTGATGCCCGATCATAAAGGTCAGGGTGTGGCACGCGCCGATATCATCATCGAAGCGATATTCGAAGACCTGGAAGTGAAACAGACGCTGTATAAAGAGATCGAACCACGGATGAAAGCCGGTGCGATTCTGGCGACCAATACCTCCAGCATCATGCTGGAAGACCTCGCACCCTGCCTCGCTAAGCCGGAACGACTGGTCGGCCTGCATTTCTTCAATCCGGTGGCGATGATGCCGCTGGTCGAAGTGATACGTGGCGAGTCTACCGACGATACGGTGATGCAGCAGGCACTGGCGTTCACCCAGAGCATCGGCAAGTTGCCGCTACCGACCAGAAGCTCGCCCGGTTTTCTGGTCAACCGTATCCTGATGCCTTATCTGCTGGAAGCGGTGGTGATGGTGTCGGAAGGTATCCAGCCTGAACTGATCGATAAAGCAGCAGTCGAGTTCGGCATGCCCATGGGGCCGATCGAACTGGCCGATACGGTGGGACTGGATGTGTGTCGTTCGGTCGCGCAGATACTGTCGAAAGCACTGGGTACCGACCTGCCGGACAACCTCGACCAGCTGGTCAGTTCAGGTAATCTCGGTAAAAAATCCGGCGCCGGTTTCTATCCTTACAAGAACGGTAAAGTGGTCAAGAGAAAAGTGGCTAACAGACAAGGTATCGATGAGATCCAGCACCGCATGATCATGCGTCTGTTGAATGAGACCATGGCCTGTTACCGCGAAGGAATCGTCGCCAGCGATGACCTGATCGATGCCGGTGTGATATTCGGCACCGGCTTCGCTCCCTTCCGTGGCGGCCCGATCAACTATGTACGTGATACCGGTGTCGATGTGCTCAAGCAGGTACAGGATTCACTGTACGCGACGTATGGTGAGCGCTATAAACCGGATGAAGGCTGGTCAAAAATCTAAACGACTACCGACATCATCAGAACTCACCGGCTATTCGTCTATCACCATATTGCGTCCATTCTCCTTCGCCTGATACATGCGGTTATCCGCACACATCAAGGTCTCCTGGATGCTGTTGAACTGTTTGAAGTTGGCGAGACCTATCGACACCGTCACGTTAAGTGCGGGTGCCAGATCACTGAAGTTATAGTTTTCGATGCTGCTGCGGACACGCTCTGCGATGGTACGTGCCTGTTCGATGTCGGTATTGATCAGCAACATGACGAACTCTTCACCACCGAAACGTGCGGCGTAATCTATCTCACGGATAGATTTACGCATGATATCGGCGAAGGTCTGTAACACCACGTCTCCGGTATGATGACCGAAGCTGTCATTGATGTATTTGAAATGATCCAGATCGGCGAAGCAGATGACGAAGTCGCTGCCGTCACGTTCTGACCAGGCTTTCTGTTTGCCCAGTATCTCCATGAAATGGCGACGTGTTATCAGACCGGTAAGATCATCGGTGGTCGCGAGCGTGCGATTTTCTTCCAGTGCCTTGCGCAGTTTTATATTCTGCAAGCGATTGCGTTCACGCAGCTGACTGGTAGCAGAACCGGTGTACACCAGCAGCACACTGGTCAGCGAGAAACCGATGAAGTGCAGAATCTCTTTATCGATGTGCATACGCAAGGGATGATTGATATACAACAATATCATCGTCGCCAGATAGACCAGCAAGGTCGTCAGCGTGATGGTAAAAAACTGCCGTGAAGTCAGCCGGAAGCTGCCGAAACTCAGCAGTGCGAAGAATGCCAGCAGGATGATGTTTCGCAGATCGTTGAGCGCATACACCATCAACATCATGAACGGGATGCTCCAGTACATCTGCACCAGCGTCATACTGGGATCGGGCAAGCGCATGTTGATGCCGGTAAAGATGATGAAGGTGAAACTGAACAACCCTAACCAGTAGACCACCATGATGATCATCAGCACATCCATATCCAGACGGAAGTATCCTTCCAGATACAGATAGATAGCCATGATGGTATAGATAAGCGAAGCCGCACTGGCAGCGAGATTGCGCTTCAGTCGCAACCGTTGCTTGGGCTCATCGGGCAGGAAACGTCTTATCACCCAGCTTCACCTCGTTTCGCGTCCTTGAACAGACGATAGAAATTCTGTCGGGATATCTCGGCGATATGTTCTGCTGTGGTGCCACGCACCTGTGCGAGGGTCTCTGCGACATGCGACACCAGCGATGGCCAGTTCTGTTTACCGCGGTGCGGTTTGGGTGCCAGATACGGCGAATCGGTCTCGATGAGTATCCTGTCATCGGGCACGGCTTTGGCGACTGCGCGTAACGCATCGGCATTATTGAAAGTCACGATACCTGAGAATGAGATCATAAAACCGATATCCATCGCCTTTTCGGCAAACTCCATCGTTTCGGTGAAGCAGTGGATCACGCCACCACAGGATTTTGCCTCTTCTTCACCGAGTATGTCCAGTGTGTCGTCACCGGCATCGCGGGTATGGATGATGAGTGGTTTGTCGGTTTTGACTGCGCAACGGACATGTTGCCTGAAACGTTCCTGCTGCCAGCCGGTATCACCCTTGTGATAATAGTAATCCAGACCGGTCTCACCGATGGCGACTACCCGGTCGTCCTCAGCCAGTTGTTCGAGCAGTGTCTCATCCAGCTGTTGTGCCTCATCTGCCATGGGATGCACCCCGACCGACACCGACACGCGGGGATAGTCGTCGACCAGTTCGCGCATGGCAGGATAACTTTCAAGGTCGATGGACACACATAGCATGTGTTCGATACGTGCCGCATCACACTTTTCCATGAGGGTACTGAAACGGTTATCGAAATCGTTCAGTTCGATACGATCGAGATGGCAATGTGAATCAACAAACATGATCAGGAATAACGCTGTTATGAGACAGTCGGACGATTAACCCGAACGGATGAAAAATCGTTTTTTGTTTATCTATTATTGCAGGCTTGCTACATCGTGTGGGTGATGCGGTCTGCTTTCATCGCACCGGCGAGCTGGGTTTCGATCTTGCTGCGCGTCTGCCCTTTGTCCTGTGGAGAGAACTGTACGCCGATGCCGGTCGCACGGTTACCCTGTGCACCTGTCGGTGTTATCCAGATGATCTTGCCTGCGACGGGCAATCTTTCGCTGTCATCCATCAGGGTCAGCAGCATGAAGACTTCATCGCCGAGGTTATAGGTTTTGGTGGTGGGGATGAACAAACCACCATTTTTAACGAAAGGCATGTAGGAAGCATACAAGGAGCCTTTGTCCTTGATGCTGAGTGATAACATTCCAGGTCTTGCTGCATTCGCGCCCATAATAAACCCTTTGTTCTTATTAGATATTATCCCAAGATATTAGCAGATTTTCCCATAATAATTGGGCATTGAGCGCGATTGATTCCTGGCGGATAGCCTCGCACAGCGTATCGTAGAAGCCGTACAAGCGTGCCGGATTAGCACGACTCGCGATGCTGATGAGCGACTTGCGAGCGCTCTCGTGTACCAGCGTCGCCTGCTCTGACTGCTGGATCTTGATCAGGTCACTGGTCCAGTCCAGGCACCAGCATAGTGCCGCGTATTTCGGCAGCTTCGCAATCTTGTCTGCCAGATTGAGTGCGCTCTGGTTGCGTGCCTTGGCGATCAGTGCCTGTTCCAGTATCGCCCTGCCCTCGACATTCAGCACCTCTTCATCGGCTGCCAGTAAAGGCGCACCGTGCGCCTGACTCAATCGACTGTCTGCCTGTGCGATACCCTGTTGCGTCAACCATTCGACTGCGAGTCCGGTATCGGGCACAGGAAAATCCAGCCGCTGGCAACGACTGCGGATGGTCACCGGCAGACGGTTCGGTCGTGACGTTGTCAGCAGGATCAGGGTATCCTCGCCGGGTTCTTCCAGTGTCTTCAGCAGGCTGTTAGCCGCTGCGTTGATCATCTTGTCTGCGTTTTCGATGATGACGATGCGATAGCCCAACAACTGACTGGTCGTCGCCAGTCTTGCGCACAGATCACGTATGGCTTCGATCTTGATACTGTACACAGGCTGACTGCTTTTGGAGTCTTTCGGTGGCTCCGGCCGCACGATAGCCAGATCGGGATGGGTGCCTGCTTCGATCAGATGACAACTGTCACAGCTACCGCAGGCACTGCCATCAGCCTGCGGTGTGCGGCATAGAATCGAATGGCCGAGGGCGTAGGCAAAGTCCACCTTGCCGGTACCGACCGGCCCTTGAAGGACGATGGCATGCGGCAGTCGTTGCTGCGCTCTGGCATGCTGCAATCTATCCCACTGTTGTTT
>WFUQ01000264.1 GCA_015484935.1 Gammaproteobacteria bacterium | reverse complement strand
AACCATATGAGTGACTATGGCCGCGAGCTTCTCGAACGCGGTTCCACTCTTATTCGGAGTGTCACCAAATATTTCTTCAAACAATTTGTCGATTGGCGATGTCATGTGCTTTTTAGGAGATAACTACAATTATACGTCCTAAATGACGTGTTTAATCACGTCAATATAATACGCCCAAAAGCGATTATTGCAACAAAATCAACCGTATAGCGAAATTCTTGCAATCATATTGAAATCGCAAATACGTCACTTTTACAATTCGATTGCGGCCTGATCCGGCCAGGTAGTCGGGGGGGGAAGGACGCAAAAAAACCTGAAGGTTTGCCAGGCTCTTTATTCTTTCTCTGGCTCTTTCGACACACCCGTATACTTCAAGATAAGTCTGCTGAAGACTCTTTCTGTCGGTCTGAGCACATAGGCGGCGGCGAGGGTCATCAAGCCGAAGAAGAACCGTTCTTCGTTGTCCTGGGCGACAAACAACACGAGCACGGTAGCGAGCAGCACGGCTGATGCTGCATAGATTATCCATGCTATTTTTCTGTAATGGGTGTATTGCTGATTTTGATCGGTAGTCATCGGCTTGGGTATCCAGAGGTTGATGCTGTGTTGACAGTATAGTTTGAATATTGGTTATAGCACTTTATCGTTATTTTTTTCTGGCGTATCAGCGACGTGTGCCTATGATGATTCCGGTGCGCTGTAGCTCCTGTAATGCGGAGGTTCCGCCCTGTAATACGATGCCCGGGTCGGGGTGTTGCATCTCTTCGGTGATCTGTTCTATCGCTTGCCTGCCACTGAGGGTTTCATCTTCCTGTAGCAGGTTGATCAGGCGTGCGGTGACGGGGTTGATCTCCATGAACTGGATGTCGTCGTTGCGGTTGCGGTACACCACCAGATAGGTCGCTTGTTCGGGGGGCTGTTCGGGGAGATAGTCCGGCCCCATCTTCTGTACGGGGAACTGGTATGCCAGAGGCCATGCCAGTGGTGACAGTACTGGATGCGATTCCAGCAGGTCGCCGTTGGGGTCGATGTCGTTGAGGTCGATGTTATCTTCTGAGATGCTCAGCGCCAGTTCTACCCATTCATAATGCGCGAGTTCGAGTAGTCCGGCCGGGTCTTCCGGTTGCGGTTCGCGTTCGTCCTGCAGGTAGACGAGCATCTCCTGTGCGATTTCGAGGAAGTAGGGGGTTTTGCTCTGGTGTCTGGCGAAGAAATCCCGCACCAGTTTATTCCAGTTTTCATCGGTGTAAATGGAACGGATGACCGGGAAGCTGTTCGAGATGAAGCCTTCTATATTGTTGAATAACAGTTCACGGTAGATCGCCATGCGTCGATCTTCGACTTCGTCCGGTCTGTCGTTGTTGTCCGGGTCGCGGATGTGCGCGGTGAAGTCGTATTGCGCTTGCTGGAATGCGGGGATGGTCATGTTATTCGTTGTGTGCAGCGAGCTGTGGTTGTGACCATCTGTTCTGGTAGTCGCTGATCTTCGCGACTTCTTTCAGCATGTCGGGCACGGGCGGGATGTTGAAGTCTCGCTCCAGCAAGGTCGGGAATACGCCGAAGTGTTCGTAGGCTTTGTCGAGGATGTCCCACACCGGGTCGATGACATCGGCACCGTGGGTATCGACGATGAGGTCGTCGGCTTCGTTGTAGTGTCCAGCGATGTGGGCATAGCAGATACGTTCTGCCGGTAATTGTTTGAGAAACTCTATCGGGTCGTAACGATGATTGACCGAGTTGACGTAGATGTTGTTGACGTCGAGTAACAGGTCGCAATCGGCCTCGCTCAATACGGCATTGATGAAATCGATTTCGCTCATGTCGCTGCCGGGTGCAGGGGTATAGTAGGAGGCGTTCTCCATGCCGATCTTCTGTTCCAGAATGTCCTGCACACGTCTGATGCGGTCGGCGACATAGTGCACGGCTTCTTCGGTGAACGGGATGGGTAGCAGGTCGTACAGGTGACCGTCATCTGAACAGTAGGTGAGATGTTCGGTGTATTTTTTTATGCCGTGGGTCGCCATGAAGGTCTTTATGTTCCGTACCAGTTCTTCATCCAGCCCGGATGGACTGCCGATAGATAATGACAAGCCGTGTGCGGTGAAGTCGTAACGCTCGGTGAATGCACGGAAGGCTTTGGCGAAAGTGCCACCCAGCCCTATCCAGTTTTCCGGTGCGACTTCCAGAAAGCTGACTTTATCGAGTGACGACTTAGCCATGTCGTCCATCACTTCGCGACGTAATCCTAAACCTGCACCGTGTACGGGGAACTGTTTCATACCTGAACTCTGTTATTTATTGCAATGGGCGTTTCTGATTATCAGATGATCGATACTGAGTTTGCCAGAACCGATGAAGAATAACACCAGTAACATGATGAAATAGGTGGCAGCAAATTCGATGCCGTTGTTGAGGATGACGATGCTGCCGTGTTCGGTGAGCCAGTCGTAGTTGCCATTCTCCTGGACGATCTGCTTGATGATATCGAGCCGTTCGATGGCGGCTGCGGTCCGGTCGGAGGCGAATATGCCAGTGCCTTCGGCGATCGCCAGCCAGCCATTCTGCATGTGTACGGTAACGGCTGCCACGACCATGGTCGCCATCAGTGGTATCGACATGAAACGGACACCGATACCGAAGAACAGGGCGATGGCACCGCCGACTTCGGTGAGGGTGGCAGCCCATGCCATGAAGGTGGGGAAGGGTAGACCCAATCCCCAGTCGGGGTTGCCGAACCAGTCGATGATGCTCTGCATGTCGGCGAGTTTTTTGGTGCCGGCCATCCAGAAGACGGGTGCCAGATAGAGTCGTAGTGCCAATGGACCGAGAAAATCGACTGCGCGGGTGGTGTTGAGCAGGGCGTATGCCTTGCATCCTAAAGACGTGATTGCCTGCATTATTGACTCCAGCTTTATTCGAGGACGTGGATTAATTGACCGGCAGGCGTGTGACAAGTTCAGCCTGACGGCACGATTGCATGCCGAGGCCGAGCTGTCTGGTCAGCGGAAAAGCTTACTTCGATGCGGGTGTTTTGTCTGGCCAGATGTCGCACAAGGGGATGGAGTGACCGTCCTGCAAGACCATCCGTGCATGCCAGCGTTTCAGTTCACGTGGTGATTTCACGCCGCAGGAGTGGGCGATCATGCCGACTTCGTATTCCATGTTGTTGATGTAGTTTTCCACGCGAGACGATTTCTGTTCGGCGACCAGTCCTTTCTGCAGCTTTTTGTCGTGTGTGGTGATGCCGGTCGGACAGGTATTCTGATTGCACTGCAAGGCCTGTATGCACCCCAGTGAGAACATGAAACCACGAGCACTGGTGACGAAATCGGCACCCATACATAATGCCCAGGCGACTTCGGGTGGGATGATCATCTTGCCGGAAGCGACTACTTTGATACGTTCGCGCAGACCATGTTCGACCAGCGCATCGACTACGACCGGCAGGCTTTCGTGTATCGGCATACCGACATAATCGATCAGGCTGGCAGGGGCTGCACCGGTGCCTCCGTCGGCACTATCGACAGTGATGAAATCGGGGGCATATTCCAGTCCACGTTTCTGTATCGCCTGGCATAATTCACGTATCCATAGTTTGTCGCCGATGACGGCTTTGAAGCCGACGGGTTTGCCGGTCACTTCGCGGATGTGGTGCAACATATCCAGCAGGTCATCGTTGTTCTCTATCTCGGGGTGCCGGTTCGGGCTGATCGAATCCATACCTACGGGTATGCCGCGGATCTTCGATATCTCTTCGTCTACTTTTGCGCCTGGCAACATACCGCCTTTGCCGGGTTTGGCACCCTGCGACATCTTCAGTTCGAACATCTTTATCTGCTCGTGTGCAGCGACTTCACGGAGTTTGTCGTCAGATAATTTACCCTCGGCATCACGCACACCATATTTGGCTGTACCGATCTGATAGACGATGTCGGCACCACTTTCCAGATGGTAGGGCGACACGCCGCCTTCACCTGTGTTCATCCAGCTCTTGCCCTTGAGTGCGCCGTAGGAGAGTGCCTGTATCGCCGGTTTGGATATCGCGCCATAACTCATGCCGGAGATATTGATCAAGGAGGCGGTGGTATAGGGTTGGTCACAGTAGTTTTCACCGATGGTGACCGGTCGCGGTGGCACTGCATGTTCGCCCAGTGTGGGGAAGGCACAGTTGACGAAATTGATGGTACCTGCCGGTCGCAGGTCGCGGGTCGAACCGAAGGCGACGGTGTTGTCTATGTTTTTGGCCGCTCGATACACCCAGGAACGCTGCGCCCGGTTGAACGGCATCTCTTCGCGATCCATGGCGAAGAAGTATTGTCTGAAGAATGTGCCGACATGTTCGAAGAAATACCGGAAATGACCGATGATGGGATAGTTGCGACGGATCGCCTGTTTGGTCTGGGTGACATCGGATATGTAGACGATGATGAGGAACAGGATGAAGCAGCCGACGGCGATGATGAATACCGTGGTCATCCAGCCGAGTATTTCGAGTCCAAGAGTGTCACCTGAAAACATATCCTTCCTCCCGATTTTTTTTATTTTCGTAACTATATGATGAATAGCGTCTTAATCATAGTGGCATTTGGTTCGGCTACACATTATATTGTCGTCACTTTGCGGCTGGACTGTAGGACTTCGTGGCTATCCGCAATGGCAGGGTGACGTATAACAGCTCTGTTGTTATTCTGTTCCAGGCATAAAAAAGCTCTGCCGATGGCAGAGCTTTTAGGTGTTACTTTTACTGCGTATGAATAAGCTGCTTGCTTATTTCTTCATACCACCGCATTTGCCTTCACCACATTT
>WFUQ01000263.1 GCA_015484935.1 Gammaproteobacteria bacterium | reverse complement strand
TTGCAGGATGATCCGCATCTGGATGTGCGCATCAGTCCCGAAGAGCTGGGTGTGACCGCCGAACTGAACACGCCGCTGCGGGTAGTGCTGGACAGCGATGCCCGGATGCAGGCAGATGCCAGAATGTTTCAGACAGCAGGTGATGTGCTGCAGATAACTGCCGAAGGCGTCGAATCATCGCTGGACTGTGGACATGCACAGGTAGAAAAACAGCCGCACGGCTTGAATTTACAGCAGGTCATGCACATATTGGCTGATCGGGAAATAAATGAGTGTCATGTCGAATGTGGTGCGACACTTGCCGGGGCTTTGTTGCAACAGGATCTGGTCGATGAGCTGGTCGTGTACATGGCACCCCATATCATGGGCGATGAGGCAAGGGGACTGTTTGCGCTGCCGGGTCTTTCACAGATGAAAGACAAGATCGGAATCGAAATCAGCGACGTGCGTATGCTGGGTAAGGATATGCGTATCACCGCGTCGGTGAACAACTGAGATCGTCACACAGACGAGACACAAGAATTTAATTTAGAGCCAGACATGTCAACAGTAGTCGCAGTAAAGAAAGCCGGGAAAATATGTATCGCAGCCGACAGCCTGACCAGCTTCGGCGATATGCGTCTGAGTTCGGAATATGATGCCGATCACGACAAGATATTGTGTCACGGTGATAATAAAGTTGGTATCGTCGGCAGTGCTGCACACCAGCTGGTGCTGGAGAGCCTGTTGAGTGACAGGAAAGTCAAAGTCAACTTTTCATCCAAGGCGGATGTGTTCGAGACGTTCCGTTCATTCCATCCCATCCTGAAAGAGAAGTATTTCCTCAACTCCAAAGATGAAGATGACGATCCTTACGAGTCTACCCAGATCGATGCGCTGATCGCCAATCCCCACGGCATCTTCGGTATCCATTCCTTACGTGAAGTCACGCAATACACCAAATTCTGGTCCATCGGTTCGGGTGCGGAATATGCGCTCGGTGCCATGTTTGCGGTCTACGATGTGTTCGATACCGCTGAGCAGATCGCTGAGGCGGGTGTGCGTGCCGGTTCGGAATTCAACAACGCATCATCCATGCCGATGTCGAGCTATGTCATCGACATGAAACCGGCGAAGAAAAAATCCAGAACCGTCAAGCGCAAGAAGAAATAACATGTTTACCGGTATCATCGAGTCCCTCGGCAAGATAACAGCGATGCGTCCTGTCGGTGGCGATATGCGCCTGAGCATCGCGGTCGGAGCACTGGATATGTCGGATGTGCAACTGGGTGACAGTATCGCGGTCAACGGTGTCTGCCTCACTGCGATAGAGTTCGATGATAAAACTTTTTCTGCCGATGTCTCCAATGAGACCTTGTCACTGACATCCCTGAACCAGTTGAACATCGGTAGTGATGTCAATCTTGAGAAAGCCCTGACCCCGACGTCGCGACTGGGTGGTCATCTGGTCAGTGGGCATGTCGATGGTCTGGGGGAGCTGGTCGAGTTGAGTGAAGATGCACGTTCGATAAAGATGCGTATCGAGGCACCGGAAAACCTGAAACGCTATATCGCAGTCAAGGGTTCCATCTGTATCGATGGCATCAGTCTGACGGTCAACGCAGTCGATGATCGTGTGTTCGAACTGAACATCGTGCCGCATACACAGGAACGCACCATCATAAAACATTACACTACCGGCCAGAAAGTGAATCTGGAAGTCGATCTGGTGGCGCGGTATCTGGAACGCTTGCTGTTGAATATTCCAGACGAAGAACTGAACAAAAACGAATCGCAGATCAGCAGAGAGTTGCTGGCGCGAACCGGCTTTATGTCCTGAGCCAGAACCTGAACAAGACAATTATGAAATTAAATACCACAGAAGAAATTATCGAAGATATCCGTCAGGGCAAGATGGTCATCATCATGGATGACGAGGACAGAGAGAACGAAGGTGACCTGTTGATGGCATCATCTGCAGTCACACCCGATGCGATCAACTTCATGGCGAAGTATGGTCGTGGTCTTATCTGTATGACCTTGACCAAAGAGCGTTGCGAACAGTTAAGGTTGCCGTTGATGGTCGGCGGTACCGATGCCATGCAGAGCACCAACTTTACTGTTTCGATCGAGGCGGCAGAAGGTGTCACTACCGGTATCTCGGCAGCCGACCGCGCGGTGACAGTGCTGGCCGCAGTGAAGCCCGATGCTACGCCGCAGGATATCGAACAACCCGGACATATCTTCCCGCTGATGGCACAGCCCGGTGGCGTACTGGTAAGGGCAGGGCACACCGAGGCCGGTTGCGATCTGGCAAAACTGGCAGGACTGGAACCGAGCGCGGTCATCGTCGAGATATTGAATGATGATGGTAGTATGGCGCGTCGCCCTGATCTGGAAAAAGTCGCGGAAGAGCATGGTCTCAAGATCGGCACCATCGAAGACTTGATCAGCTACAAGATTAAAAATGAGAAGACGGTCGAACGTGTCGCTGAATGTGATTTCCCGTCACAGTATGGTGACTTCCGCTTGATCGCCTATCAGAATACACTGGATAATGCTGTGCATTTCGCATTGGTGAAAGGCAAGATCACGGCGGATGAAGCGATACCGGTCCGTGTTCATATGGAGAACAAACTGGTCGATATGTTCGCCTCGAACCAGGCGGCAGGCTGGCCACTGGACGATGCGCTGAAGCGTATCGGTGATGCGGACAACGGTGTTATCGTGGTATTGCGGAATACCAACGAAGAGAAACAGATATTGCACTGGATGGCAGATCAGGTGAGTGGTGTCAGCAATGAAGACAAGTCTTACGATCTGCGCACCGATGGTGTTGGCGCACAGATATTGATGGATATCGGTGTGCACAAGATGAAATTGATGACTGCTCCCAAAGTCATCCATGGTCTGGCCGGTTTCGGTCTGGAAGTCGTAGAATATATATCAGGTAAAGAATAAAGGTTTCATTATGGTCAATACAATCGAAGGCAATCTGGGTTACAAAGAAGGCGAGTTCGCTATCGTCGTGGCACGTTTTAACGGTTTCGTGGTCGAGAGTCTACTTGCCGGTGCGATCGATACGCTGGAACGTAACGGTGTAAAGAGCAGTGCGATAACTGTGTTGAAGGTGCCGGGCGCATTCGAATTACCCGTCACAGTTCAGCAGTTGGCGCAGACGGGCAAGTATTCCGCCATCATCGCTTTGGGTGCCGTCATCCGGGGCGCGACGCCGCACTTCGATATCGTCGCCAACGAATCAGCCAAAGGTCTGTCTGCTATTGCACTCGATCATGGTATGCCGATCATCAACGGTATCCTGACTACCGACAGTATCGAGCAGGCGATCGAACGTGCTGGTACCAAAGCCGGAAACAAAGGTGCAGAAGCTGCATCCTGTGCCATCGAGATGACTAACCTGTTGAAGCAGATTGATTGATTCACTCTATAGCCTGATCGCCAGATTCGGGTCATTGTAATGGCTACGACCAGACCCGGCGTTGCCAAAGCGCGTGGTTTCGCCCGTCGATTCGCCATGCAGGCGATATACCAGTGGCAGATGACCGGTGATGAGACCGCTGGCATCAAGCAACAATACATCGACGATAACGATATGTATGGTGAAGAATCGACGGTCGATGTCGAATATTTCGATGAGCTGGTCGAAGGTGTATTCAACAGCGCTGAAGCTATCGATACGCTACTGGAAAAATACATGGATAGAAAAGCCGCTGAGGTGGATCCGGTCGAGCGTGCTATCCTGCGGGTGGCAACATTCGAATTTACTGACAGACTGGATGTGCCGTATCGCGTGGTGCTGAACGAAGCTGTCGCGCTGACTAAAAAATTCTGTGCAGAAAAAAGCCATACATTCATCAACGCTGTGCTCGATAAGGTTGCGCATGAAGTCCGCGAGCTTGAGATAAAAGCACACACTAAATCCTGACCGGCGATACTGCGCCGTCACCTCGTTATCGCCATGTCTGCCAACGAGTTTCAACTCATCCGGGATTATTTCACTACGCAGGTTGATCTGAATGGTGTGATCAAAGGCATCGGTGATGATGCTGCTATCCTGCAAGCTCCGGCTGACAAGCAACAGGTGATGACGATGGATACCCTGATTGCCGGTGTGCACTTCCCTGTAAGTACCTCACCTGAAGACATCGCCTGCAAGAGCGTGGCAGTCAATCTGAGCGACATCGCGGCCATGGGCGCGACACCTGCCTGGCTGATGTTGTCACTATCCATGCCGGAAAACGACGAAGACTGGTTACATCGCTTTTCGCAAACATTGTTGCAGAGCTGTGAACGATACGGTGTCCAACTCATCGGTGGTGATACCTGCAAGGGGCCGCTCAGTATCACCATTCAGGCTACAGGTTTCGTCGATCAAACACGCTGCATGCGAAGAGATGGCGCTCAGTCAGGTGATGTCATCATGGTCACAGGAACACTGGGCGATGCTGCACTGGCGTTGAAGTTGTTCGATACCGATGAACAGCTGGTGTCATGCCTGGATAGATTGAACCAGCCTGAGCCAAGAGTCGCATTCGCAGAGCTGGCTTCGGAATTTTGTCGATGTGCTATCGATATTTCAGATGGTCTGCTTGCTGATCTGCGCCATATCACTGACGCAAGCAGTTGTGGTGCAGAGATTGAACTGGCACAGATTCCGTTATCAGATGCATTTGCCGCATATGATTTTGAAAACGAGACGGAGAGGCTGGGACTGGCACTCAACGGCGGCGATGACTATGAACTGTGTCTGACGGTTCAGCCTGAAAACGTGCAGTCGATGTTATCCCTGGCGGATGATCACAAGCTCAGACTGACAGTGATAGGGAAAATAAACGATACTGGACATATACAGTGTGTCGATAAAGACGGTCAGGCAGTTACCCTGCCTGCTGATGGTTATCGACATTTTTGAACAGGGATACGATATGGCAACGCCGATAAAACCATCCGAATTAAAACATCCAGTCGTCCTGCTGGCAACGGGCTTCGGTTCCGGTCTGGCACCAAAAGCACCGGGAACGGCAGGAACGATGTTTGCCGTGCCGCTGGTGTATCTCATGCAGACACTCAGTATCGACTACTTCATCGCTATCGCTGTCGTGACTTCGATAATCGGCGTGTGGATATGTGATGTGGCTGCAAAACGCCTAAATGTGCATGATCACCCCGGCATCGTATTCGATGAGATTGCAGGTTATTTCATCACCATGATTGCAGCACCAGCAGGGTGGTTCTGGTTGTTGCTGGGTTTCGTTTTGTTCAGAGTGTTCGATATCATAAAGCCCTGGCCGATCTCGTGGCTCGATAAAAAAGTCAAAGGAGGGTTCGGTATCATGATAGATGACATCGTCGCCGGTCTGTTTGCATTGGCTGTCCTGCAGGCAGTTGCATGGATTGGCTTATGACCATACGAATTATTAAATCATTCATCGTGATCACCATGCTATCAGCTGTCGCATCACCTGCGCACGCAGTAGAGAGTATCGAGGTGCAGGCTCTGTTCGGCAACAAGGCGATGGTGAAGATCGATGGTGAACGTTATACCTTGTCCGTCGGCAAGGATGGTCCGCATGGTGTCAGGCTCATCTCTGCGGATGCACATCAGGCTGTGTTGGAAGTCGATGGTGTGCAGCGACCCTATGGGCTGGGTTCGACCGTCAGTACCCGTTTTACACAACGCGAACAGGTCGAGCAGACCTTGTACGCAAACAGCCGTGGTATGTACCTGACTACCGGAACCATCAACGGTAATACAGTGAAGTTTCTGGTCGATACCGGCGCGACCACTATCGCGATGAACAAGACACAGGCCAGACAGCTTGGTATCCGCTATCGTCTTGACGGGATAGAATCCGGAGCCAGTACCGCGTCCGGTTATGTCAAAGCCTATAAAGTCAAACTGAAATCCGTCACTCTTGGGAAGATCAAACAACGCAACGTCGATGCCATGGTTATCGAGGGTACGCACCCGGGACCGATACTGTTAGGTATGTCGTTTCTGGGTAAGCTCAAAGTTGAGAAAGCGGGAAAGGTGTTGACTATCAGGCAGCGGAAATGACTTTTTAAGACCTTTGGTCCGCTAATGAACGCGAATAAAACCGTTTATGGTTGTGGTCATGGCTTCGAAATTTCTACATGACTTTATGCTTATCTCGATACTGAGTAGTCAGTAACAATAATTATTTTTTATTAGCGTTTATTCGCGTTCATTAGCGGACTAAGAATTTTATTTTTTATCTTCTTCAAAGCATCTGCGGTATAACTTCTGAATCTTTTCAATTCCCATGTCATTCAGTAAGCGTATGTTCTGTTCAGGTATGGTGTCTGTGTCGGGGTAACGTTCGATAGCGTCTTCCAGGCTGCTCTCTCGTAACAGATGTAACAGGGGATAGGGCGAACGGTTGCTGTAGTTTTCTACGTCATCGACATGGGTGTCGGCGAACTGGTAATCAGGGTGGAAGCTGGCGACCTGATAGATACCTTGCTTGCCAGTCGTTTCCAGCAGTGCATCGACCTTATCCAGAAACTGATTGTAATCATGGAAGTCCTGAAGCACGTCAGGATGAATCAATAAGGTAGTTTCGATGTGGTCGTCTTTATCCAGCCGTTCAAGTTCACTCTGTAAATGATGCAGTAACGTCGTTTCGGAGTCGGCATCGCTGACGGTAAAACGTACCCGGTCTTTGATCAACTCGCGTTTGGCAAAAGGACACAGGTTTAGGTTGACGACAAAGGCGTCTACCCAACATCGTACTGCTTCTATTATTCTGTCGTGTTGCAAGGTGGCTCAGCGGTCAAGGTTGGCGGTGTCATATCAAGCCAGTATCTCGAAACCTTCGTTTCTCAGGAATGCGTTCAGCTGGATCAAGGGCAGGCCGATCAGTGCGTTCGGGTCATCGCCTTCGAAACGTTCGAACAGGGCGATACCCAGGCCTTCTGATTTAAAACTGCCGACACAGTTATAAGGTTGCTCGATATCCAGATAATGTTCGATCACGTCGAGTGTCAAAGTGCGGAATACCACGGTGAAGGGTATGCAGGCAGATTGCGATTCTCCTGTGCGACTGTTGAGCAGACACAGACCGGTCTGAAAGGTGATACGTTGACCGGATGCGGAAAGCAGTTGCTGGACGGCATTCTCACGGTTACCAGGTTTGGTCAGTATCTCACCGTTGAGCACCGCGCTCTGATCCGAACCGATGATCAGTGCATCGGGAAATTGCTCCTGTACCGCGCGGGCTTTCAGTTCGGCCAGACGAACCACCAGGTCTTCGACCGTCTCGCCTTCCAGAGGGGTCTCATCGGCTTCGGGTCTGGCACATTCAAAGCTGAGGTGAAGCTGTTCTAACAGGGCTTTTCGGTAGGGTGAGGTGGAGGCTAAAACGAGCTGCATGGGTAGTTCAGATATCAATCAATCGAGGGCAGAATGTTACAGTGGAACTTATTGAATTGTAAGGAATATTGTTACTTCTCTAATATTGCTTTAAAATCGCCCGATTATGCAAAACGCACTGCCTGAAATGCTGGATTTTCTCAAGCAGGTTGAGCGCAAAGCCCGCTACGATGGGGTTTTGCCGGTAAACCGCCTGGACAGGCTGGGTTCGAGCTTGTGCAGTGATCAGGGTGAAATTCACGCCAGCGTGTCTTTTTCCACCCGCGCAGGCACGCCCTGCCTGGATGGAAATATCAGCGCCGAGCTGGAACTGGAGTGTCAGCGTTGCCTGAAACCGATGACGCTGCGATTTGAAAGCAGTTTCCATCTGGGGCTGATAGGCAGCGAGCAGGACATCGATCTGCTGCCACAGGAGTTCGAACCGCTGCTGCTGGCAGAAGGCGAACAATCGCTCATCGATATCATCGAAGATGAGACGATTCTGTCATTGCCCATCGTGGCGAGGCATGATGAACACTGCTCGGAGCTGGTCGGTGAGCAGGATGAGTCGGAACAGGACTCAGAAGAAGAGACCTACAAACCGTTTGCCGGTTTGAAGGATTTGATGACGAATTGAAGTACGCTGGCTGAACTCGGGCGATGATCCCATGAGGACGGCGGGTGACTGATACAAGAATTTAACTGGAGAATTCCAATGGCTGTACAGAAAAGTAGAAAATCTCGTTCAAGACGTGGCATGCGTCGTTCACACGATGGCATCACTGACAAGACATTGTCTGTCGATGCGACTTCAGGTGAAACGCATCTGCGTCACCACGTTACACCTGATGGTTACTATAAGGGTCGTAAAGTGGTCGAAACGGGTGATTCGTTCGAATAATCCTCTTTGCTCCGCTGAGTAGAGTAGTTCACCTTGTCTGAGCACATCACCGTCGCGATAGATGCGATGGGTGGCGACTTCGGTCCTGAAGTGATATTGCCTGCCGCTGCGCAGGTGATAAAGAAGCACCAGAATCTGACTATCATTCTTGCCGGTGATGCCGACAGGTTACGATCCTGTGCGTCTGATGCAAACATCACTCTGGATGATCGCATGGTCATCAAACATGCTTCACAGGTCGTCGAGATGCATGATGATCCGCGTCTGGCTATCCGCAAGAAAAAAGATTCGTCCATGCGTGTCGCCATCGATCTGGTGAAAGACGGAACCGCACAGGCGGCTGTCAGTGCCGGTAATACCGGTGCGCTCATGGGCACAGCGAAGTTTGTGCTCAAGACCTGCCCGGGCATAGAACGCCCTGCTATCTGTACTACCATCCCGTCGATAACCGGTCATACACACATGCTGGATCTGGGCGCGAATGTCGATTGTACTGCTGAACAACTGTTTCAGTTTGCTGTGATGGGTTCGGTTCTGGCAGAGGCCATCGATAATACTGATACGCCCAGAGTGGGGTTGCTGAATATCGGTCACGAAGACAGCAAGGGTAATGCACAGGTCAAGGAAGCGCATCATCATCTGGTCGATGCGCCGATCAATTACATCGGTTATGTCGAAGGTGATGATATCTATAACGGCAATGCCGATGTTGTCGTATGTGATGGCTTCGTCGGTAACGTGTCGTTGAAGACATCGGAAGGTGTCGCCAAGATGATCATCCATTTCATGAAACAGGAATTCAAAAATGGTCTGTACAACAAGCTGGCTGCCTTGATCGCACTGCCGGTATTGAAAGCATTCAAGAAACGCATCGACCCACGGGTCTATAATGGTGCGAGCTTGTTAGGGCTCACCGGCATCGTGATAAAGAGCCATGGCAGTGCAGACGTGTTCTCATATGCCAATGCGATAGAGATCGCTGTGCTGGAGATCGAAAAAGCGGTACCCGATCATATTCGTTCACGGATGGAACCCTTACTGGAGAAAGCGGTTTGAGTTACGCAAAAATAGCAGGTACCGGTAGTTATCTACCCGATAACATTCTGACCAACAAAGATCTCGAATCGATGGTAGACACCAGTGACGAGTGGATACGTGACCGGACTGGAATCGAACAACGACATATCGCGCCGGATGGTGTGTTTACCGTCGATCTCGCCGAACAGGCTGCGCGTAATGCGATCGATGCGGCCGGTATCGATAAGGCAGATATCGATCTCATCATCGTCGCCACTACCACACCGGATCGGGTGTTCCCGAGTACGGCCTGTCTGTTGCAGCAACGTCTGGATATTCACGGTTGTAGCGCATTCGATGTACAGGCAGTCTGTACCGGTTTTGTCTATGCACTGGGTATCGCAGATCGTTTCTTCAAAGGGGGTGATACCCGATGTGCGTTGATCGTCGGTGCAGAAACCCTGTCACGTGTGGTCGACTGGAAGGATCGTAATACCTGTGTGCTGTTCGGTGATGGCGCAGGTGCTGTCGTGCTGCAGGCGAGTGATGAGCCGGGGATCCTGTCATCCCATATGCATGCGGATGGTAGTTATGAGAATCTACTCACGGTGAACTACGGCGTGTCAGATGGCAAACAACGCATGATGGAAGAAGCGGGCGGTATCGTCATGAAAGGTAATGAAGTGTTCAAGATGGCGGTCAAGACATTGGGTCGCATCGTCGATGAAACCCTGGAATATAACAATCTCGAAAAATCGGATATCGACTGGCTTGTACCCCATCAGGCGAACAGGCGGATCATCAACGCCACCGCAAAAAAACTCGGCATGTCTACCGACCATGTGGTGGTCACCGTCAATAAACACGGTAATACCTCGGCTGCATCAGTACCGTTGGCGCTGGATGTAGCGGTACGTGATGGCAGGATTAAACGTGGCGAAACCATCCTGCTTGAAGCTTTCGGTGGCGGGTTTACCTGGGGCTCTGCGCTGATCAAATACTAAAAGATTATCCTGCTGTTTAGCCTGCGAAGCAGCTTGACCTGTAACTTATCTTCGCCTTTGCGCCCTTCGCGTTTTTCGCGGCAGGCGCTTTTCTTCTCACTGTTTTAGTCTAGAATCAAGACAACAATAAAAATAACTAGCGCCCCCATTTCGCAGGAGAAAACACCATGAAACTCGTATCCCATGTCTCAAAAGCCGCTCTGCTCACCACGCTGATGCTGTCGGTTTCGGCTTGTGTCACCGATATCACCTCCAGTACCAGTAATACACTCGATGCTGTTACTCCCGATGTCACACTCAATCGCTTCGTCGATGTGCGTCTGGCTTCGATCCAGAAAGAAGCGGCTGCCGGTGAAGGCGAAAACCTGGATGCACTGGCTCAGTTGATGGGTAAAGAAGATCAGGCCGGTTTTTCACAGATGATGCATGTGAACTACGATGCCTTATTCGATAATCTGTCACAACCATCTGATTTAATTGGACGTATCGAGTCTCTGGACACGGTTCAAAACATCTGATCGAATCGTATAAAGCCCCGCTTATCTGCCGCATCGAACGGTAGATAAGTGGGGCTTTTTTATTTTACCTTCCACTAATATTATTATTTAGTTAAATATCAAGCACTTATTGTTTTTTTCTAAAGCTCTAGTATAC
>WFUQ01000262.1 GCA_015484935.1 Gammaproteobacteria bacterium | reverse complement strand
CATCAGGATCTGCAAGCGGTGCGTATCGACGAATCGAAGATGATTGTCTACGCCTTGACCGGCAAGGGCGAAGCGAAGGTGCAGTTGAACCCTAACTGCAAAGACGAGAAATACATCAAGATCGTCAAGGCCTTGTTCTCGACCCATGTGATGGGCTCGCCCGGTGGTTACCCGGTCTATCTGAAACGCTGGACGCGCATGGGACAGGCGCGTGACGAGAGTCTGAGTCAGTTATTATTGCTGGGAGAATCAGAAGCCGTGGTGGCAGTGGTACATGCGGCCGGTCTGACTGACGAACTGGCAGCACGTGCGTGGTGGGCGATGCCCTCATCTGAAAATGCACGGCGTATGCTGGAGAAGCCGGCAGTGGTCGAAGGTGAGACCGGCAAGGTGCTGGCAGCATTTCTGATCGAATTTCTGCCGTTCGAGGAACAACAGATCGCCATGATCGAGTCGGTGCGTCTGGTCTTGCAGCCCGGCCTTATCAGTGAGGATGAGAAACAGAAGCTGTGGACGCGAGCAAAAACCAAGCGCAGTTTCTATGTTGGTTATATGCATTCCGTACCGGATGATCTGCCGGTTGATGCACTGCCGAATCCTGCTCTGGAGACAGTAGCGGCATCGCTCGATGCCTTGGTAACGAAAGGCAATGCTTGTGCCAGATTGTTGCGACGTGTTCTGGGCAGTAATGGTCAGGCTTATATCGATACTGCCGAGCGTGCGCTGAAGAAACCGGGTGACCAGCATGTGGTCGAATCATTACTGAATGCGATAGCAGATTATTTTGCCGAAGTCCGGCCAGATACCTTTACGGCAGATGATATCGACGCTATCTGCGAAGAGAGTGAAGGCCACTGCCAGTGTCAGGGGAGCGATGTGCTGGAGGTGATCGAGACTGTGCCGGATGTGCAGCCTTATGTGCGGGCGATGATCGTGTTGTCGTGTCTGTCAGTCGAGCTGGTGAATCCGGTATTCTCCAGGACAGATGCGATCGGTTCCGGTATGCGCAAGAAGATCAAACATATCATCGAACCGCTGCAACAGCAGCTGACCATACTCAAGACACCGATCTAACAGACGACTTCAAGCCGTTTTTTTCTGTGAGACGCTGACACCGTTGTCACGCGCGTGTTCGAGAAAGTCTTCCAATCGAGTCGGGTTACTGGAAAAAGTCCGCATATGTATCGGCATCGAAACCCACCAGTATCTGTTTACCATCGACCAGTACAGGACGTTTGATCGCACTGGCATTGTCCAGCATCACCTGGATCGCTGATGTCTCATCGATGTTGTTCCTGATCGATTCATCCAGCTTGCGCCAGGTAGTGCCGCGACGGTTGAGCAGAATCTCCCAACCCTGATCTTTCATCCAGTGTCTGAGTTCTTTTTCCGGTACACCGTCTTTCTTGTAGTTGTGGAACCGGTATTCGATACCGTTCGCGTCCAGCCACTTGCGGGCTTTCTTGATGGTGTCACAGTTGGGGATGCCGTACATTGTTATCATAGTGAATACTTAAAGCATGAGTCCGCTAATGAACGCAAATAAACGCGGATGGTAAAAGAAAAAAGATATTTGTTTTTATCTGCGTGTATTCGCGTTCATTTGCGGATTAAAGATTATTAATCAATATCGCGCAACAGTTCGTTCAGGCCTACTTTACCGCGTGTTTTCTCATCGACTTGTTTGACGATGACAGCGCAGTACAGGCTGTATGTGCCGTCTTTTGATGGGAGGTTGCCGGATACCACGACTGAACCTGCGGGGATGCGACCATAGCTGATCTCACCGGTTTCGCGGTTGAATATCTTGGTGCTCTGACCGATGTATACCCCCATGGAGATGACCGAGCCTTCTTCGACGATGACACCTTCGACGACTTCGGAGCGTGCACCGATGAAGCAGTTGTCTTCGATGATGGTCGGTGCAGCCTGTAAGGGTTCGAGTACGCCACCGATGCCGACACCACCTGAGAGATGCACGTTTTTACCAATCTGTGCACATGAACCGACGGTTGCCCAGGTGTCTACCATGGTGCCGCTATCGACATAGGCACCGATGTTGACGTAAGACGGCATCAGTACCACGCTGGGTGCGATGTAGGAACCGATACGTGCGGTCGCCGGTGGTACGACACGCACACCGGATTCGCGGAAGTCACGGATGTTGTGGTTGGCGAATTTGGATTCGACTTTATCGTAGTAGTTGGTGAAGCCGCCTTTGATGAATTCGTTATCGTTGATACGGAACGACAACAGCACGGCTTTCTTCAGCCACTCGTTGACTACCCAATCACCGTCTTTCTTTTCAGCTACCCGTGCTTCGCCGGAATCCAGCATGGCGATGGATTCGTTAAC
The DNA here is from genome assembly GCA_015484935.1 of Gammaproteobacteria bacterium. Lineage (GTDB taxonomy): Bacteria > Pseudomonadota > Gammaproteobacteria > SZUA-229 > SZUA-229 > S139-92. The sequence goes on along the minus strand of WFUQ01000262.1, from coordinate 41 downwards.
CGCATCTGAGATATGTGTTTCGACATTGCGTGGTGTGATGT
>WFUQ01000261.1 GCA_015484935.1 Gammaproteobacteria bacterium | reverse complement strand
GGGTTCATATGAGAGTTTGCCGCCGAAATGTCTCAGACCGGTGCGGGGGTAGGGCGCATTCAAGCCAAGGGAATCCAGAGGTTTACCCTGTGCAGCCAGCAATACGGCTTCGCCACGTACAGTGCCCTTGGTCTTGTCTCTGTTCGGACGGAAATAATGCAATTTCTGATGTTCGACCCGGGTGGAGGTTTCCTGTTTTAGGTATTGGCGACGGAAGATGGAAGTACCCGGTGTCTGTGCCTGAATGTTGCCGAACCAGGAGACCAGAGTGTTACAGTCGACGCGTTTGTTGATGGCCGGACCACCTCTGGTAAAGCCGATCTTGCCATCGACACCGCATGTCCTTGCTATCAAGGCGGTATCACCGGAATTGAATACGTCAGGTGAGCCATCTATGGAGCTGGAGAGTAGCTTCAGCGATAGCTTGTTTCTGACAGCACCTTCATTACCGATCGATGTGATCTGCCATTTGGAATAGCCACCGGTCTTGTTGAACACGGTCGCACCGGGTTTTGCACCGGGACCCTCATTGACATCTCTGAATGTCAGGTCTTCATCCGTGTCGGCAACAAAATAATCGACGCCATCCAGTCCGGCTTTGTGCCTGACTGCAGTGGAGCCGCATGTGTTGCAGACACCGTTGCGACCGTTGTAGGAAATGCGCAGGCTGAAGTTGCCTGTATGTGCTGTCGAGTCAGTCACGAAGAAGAAATTGCGGTCGCCATAGGCATCACCGAAGACCGGCGGCAGAGTCCATTGTGGCATGGGTGTTCCGTCAGGTGGCTGGGTGCCTGATTCAAAATCATTGGCAAAATAGACGACAGAGAACGCACTGGAGCTAAGACCAAAGTACAGGCCTGATAACAATATGAATTGTAAAACGGTGCTCTTATTCATAATTTCGTGCCCTTTTTTCCGTGAGTTGGCAGAATAATTGTAGGATTAACCGATTTTCTGGTCAATGCAAGTGCGGTTATCTTGGTTCACTTGGGATATGCAGTAATAATAACAGCTCAGGAAAATACCGCTACTGTTTTTGCTGTATCCGGGGCTGTAAACGTCGCATCGATCGGCTTGTGATGACTGTTCAGGACGGGCTTTATCTTATTGATTCTACATATAAAAACTCGTTAACCATCAGCCGGTGGCGGGTTCAGGCGGACTGGCGTAGAGATTGAGACGATGGACGGTAGCCACTTGTTGAGGACGACCGAAACGGAGGGGACTGGCAAAAGTGTGGTGCTTATCGCCCCAGCATTTTCTGCATCGCAGGTTTCAGTCGGGTCAGATCCGGTTTTACCCTGCCCGGGTGTTTCACGAATGATAGCAGCAGATGCCAGAGGGCTCGGGGTTTATTGACCGGCCACAATTTTCTGAAGATAACAAAATGTGTCCATGCACTGGCTTTGCGTCTGAGTCGTTTATCGGTGATCTTCTGCTCGATCCGTTTTCGGCAATCGATGATGATACCGATAGAGCTGTTGACTCTCGGGGTGCCATGGATGCGGACCTGAGCGGTGATGTTGGGCGTGTATGCGATGTTGTTGTGTTCCAGCAGTCGCATCCACAGGTCTTTGTCCTGCACCCGCGGCAGACTGATATCGAAACCGCCGATCTCACGAAACCTGTCTGCCCGGATGAGATTATTGGATGTGCTGCCGGGAAGATATATCTTGATACAGAAATCTTCATAACTCGAACTTTCAGGCGGGTAGGAAGGTTTCAGCTTGTCCAGTCGCTCACCGTCTGCATCGATGTATTCACAGCCGCTGCCGACGAGAGCGACAGTGTCGTCGCTGTCGAGCATAGCTTCGGTTTTTTCCATGAGGTGGTTGGGTAACCAGCGGTCATCATCGTCCAGAAAAGCGATATATTCACCGCTGGATATCTTGACACCTGCATTGCGTGAATAGCCGGGACCGGATAGTTCGGGGTTCTGGATGACCGTGACTTTATCGCCGAACCGGTCTCGCAGATACTCGACTGTGTCGTCAGTCGACAGGTCATCGACCACGATGATCTCATGATTACTGTATGTCTGAGCTAACACGCTCTCGATAGCTTCGCTCACCCAGTGCTTTCGGCTATGCGTGGGGATGATGACGGAAACCAGAGGGGAGCTCATAACAGCTGTGCGGGAAGTTGGATGTGTATGGAGTTTAGGGTCATCTGCGTATAAGTCAATGGCAAGGGTTTGAAACGCTGAATATCACCCGGCCGTATTATTTTTGTTGATACGACAACTATACTATCGTGTAAAGTGGCGTGGCATGTCCGGCAGCGTCCTCACACACTGAAGAATATCTCGAGCACTCTATGGCAAAGCCAGAAGTACATGGCCAGTTAAAAAAGACAGCAAAACATACCGCTATCTACGCGTTCGGTGCCATGTTGCGTCGTATCACCGGCCTCATCATGCTGCCTATCTATACGCGATATCTGACACCTGCCGATTATGGTACGGTCGAATTGCTGGCGATGGCGATCGAGATCACGGGAATCCTGGTCGGTCTGCGTATCTCGCAGGCGATGTTCCGCTATTACATCATGGAAGAAGATGAGCAGCAGAAACGTGTCATCGTATCGACGGTGCTTTTTACGGTCATCTGTGCGAGCGGAATCGGCGCGACTTTCCTGTATCTGTCAGCAGAGACACTGTCGCAGTTCATATTCGGTAGTCAGCAATTCGTTTTCGAGTTACAGCTGTTCGCGTTCACGCTGATGACCAATGCAGTGACGGCTGTCGGCATGAGCTATCTGCGTGCCATCCAGAAGCCGTTGTTGTTCATCTCGATCAATCTTGCCAGTCTGGCCATCCAGGTCATCCTGAATCTCATCTTCGTGGTGCATCTGGAGATGCATGTCATCGGTGTGGTCAGTAGC
>WFUQ01000260.1 GCA_015484935.1 Gammaproteobacteria bacterium | reverse complement strand
TTTCTGAGGCCATACCAAGAACAGATTCATAGAACTGTACTGTTTCCTCAATATCTTTAACTGTCAGAACAATATGATCGATATTGGTGATTTTCATAGTCTTCTATTGCACATAACTACAATTATACGTCCTAAATGACGTGTTTAATCACGTCAATATAATACGCTCACAGGTAATTATTGCAACAAAATCAACTGCGTAGCGAAATCCTTGTAATCATATTGAAATTACAAATACGTCACTTTTACAATGCGGCTCCAGCCGCGTACTGCCTCGGGCCTTGAGAGTGCGCTATGCGTCTCGATCAGTACCAGATAGACAGAAACAACCGTATCACACCCGCATTAAATGAATACAGCGGTTCGGTGCCGGGGGTGGCATTGACGGTGAGGTCGCGGAAGTCTTCGTAGTCGAACAGGATGAGGTCGTAGTTGAAGTTGAGCGTTCCTCGCTTGATCAGGCCGGTGCCGTTCTTTTTGAATTCGAGACTGACGCCAGCACCCAGGGTCTGCGAGGTGAAGGTGCTGAGTTCTTTGTCTCTTGCCAGAAAGATAAATTCATCGGCGGTCTGGAACAGGTCGCTGTAAAAATCTGCTTTGTCCTGTGTGTAGAAACGGTAACTGAAATCGAACAGCCAGTCTTTTCTGAAGGGCAGGGTGTATCCCAGTTCGAACGTGTGTGCGTTGATGCCCCAGGTGTCGGTGAACAGGCGATAGCCTCCGCTCAGTGCTGCACGATAGGGCAGATAATAACGGGCGCGTAATGCGATGGCGTGACTGGTGCGGGTGTTCGGATAGACTTCCGGCTGGTAGCTGTAACCGATCGGCACCAGGTTGTTCAGGTAGCGTACTGAACGGTAGGGGTTGTTCAGGAAACCCTGATCGGTCATGGTTTCGAAGGCGAGCACCATGAGCAGGTCTTTGGTGATGATCTGCGATAGTGACAGTCTATAGCTGCGTGTGTTGGCGTTTTCCTTGAAGTTGGCGTCGCCTCTTCTGCCGACGATGTTGTCGCCTTCGGCATAACCCATGCTGAAGGTGGTGAGTTCACCGAACAGGGTCTGTGACAGGTTAAGGCTGAGAGTCGATGCATCGAAATCGTTTTCGATACTCCTGGTGTAACCCATACTCATCAGTGTCTTGTCTTCCAGAAAGTTGACGCTGATCGAGTTCTCTTTTCGGTTCTCAGTGTAGGGACTGGCAGTGGTGATGACATCGATCGAGGCACTGGAGACATTATCGACATAATGATTGACTGTCGCAGAGACTTTCTCGTTGAATTTTTTTCGTACCAGTATCGAAGGGCCGGAGATGGTGACGCCACCACCGGAGAAGCGATGGTATAACACATCGGCGCGATCTTCCGGCAGCACTTCGGCATGTGACTGGAAAGCTGTGAACAACAGCAGTAACAACAATGCGTAGCAAGAACGTGTGACTGGTCTGGAGTAGTACATGCTTGATGATGTCCGACTAGTTACAACCACAACCACCACCGGTTGCGACACCTGCGCCTCTGGCACCTTCTCTGGCATCATAGACATGATGAAGATAGTTGGACGATACCGGGTTGCGTTCGAAGTTCATTATCGGATCAGCGAGGTGCGCGCGTTCGTAGGGTTTGACCCAAGGTGTCGCGCTGCACGCCTGCAAGGTGAGCAAAAACAGTATCGCTGAGAGTCTGATGGGCATGGTGCTACGCTACTCGCGGATCAGTTTCTTAACCATCTTTTTGTAGACTTTCTCATCACCGGGTTTGTAACCCTGATGCAGGTAGCGCATGTTGCCGTCGCGGTCGATCAGGACCGTGGTTGGCATGGCGATGACATTGTACTGCTTGCTGACGGTGTTACCTGAGTCGAACAGGATGGGGAAATCGACCGGGATATCTGCCAGATAGGTTTTGGCTTTATCGGTCTCCTGTTCGACGTTGACACCCAGTATGGTGAAACCGGCTGCGGAGTATTTGTTGTGTAGTTTGTTGAGCAGCGGCATTTCCAGTCGGCAGGGTGCGCACCAGGATGCCCAGAAATTCAATAGCACGACATTGCCACGGTATTCACTGAGTTTGAGGTTTTTTCCGCTGAGGCTCTTCAGAGTGAAATCCGGTGCCGGTTCGTTGAGTTGTTTGGTTGCGAATGCCTGACTCCATAAACCGGTCAGCAAGATGAAGCAGCACGTTTTGAATAGTGTTTTGATATGATGTGTCATAGTCTTTCCTGCGTGTGAGTTTCGATCAGAAGAACCAACCGGCTCCGATCATCAATTGTAGGTTATTTGTCATTTTATTCTGTCCGAATACATCGACATTGAACAGGATGTCACGGAAATCGACGCTCAGGGTGAAGCGGTCACTGAGCAATAGCTGGTAACCGGCGCCGTAGTTGATGGCGAAGCGGTCGCTGCCGGCGAATGTGGCATTGCCGATACCACCGGAGATATAGAAAGTGGTGTTGTAGGATGTGTTCTCGCTGAGGAAGGCTTCGCCGGGCAATATGTTCAATCCGATGTTGATGCTGTAATACTGCAATCTTCGTTCATCGCTGGTCAGTAACGGCGCACCTCCGGTAAGCACTTCGTAACTGGTCTCGCCACCTTTGGATCGTGACAGTGTGAATTGGGTGAAGACATTTTCGTCGATGTAATAATTGAGCCTGGCGGCGATGACCGGATTCACACCGAAATCTTCCAGACTGAGAAAGCCTGCCATCAGTTGTATCTCGAAATCATCACCTTCTATCTTCGCTTCATCGAAACTGATGCGCTTGATATCGGGCTGGATCAGCAAGGCCTCTTCAGCGTCTGTCTGTTCGGCTGCGAACAGGTTGGCGCTGCAGGTGAAGCACGCGGCTGTGATTATCAGAAAAACAGGGCGAAACCAATTTTCCATTCGCTTATGTCCTCGTTTGCATCTTTGTCGTTATTGGCTGAGAAAATAACATACTGGTTATATTCGAAGCGTAATATAAATTTTCGAGACAGATAGGTTTTGAAACCGAATCCCACCTGGCTCATGGCATTTTTTTTATCCGCCGGGTTGATCAGGGTGGCGTTGGGTTTGACCTGTATCACGCCAGCTCCGAGTGTGAAGAAAGGTGAAAAACGCCATGCCGGATAGGGCTGTATCAACATGTTTAATTTGAGTATGTTGCTGCTGGAGACATTGCCGATAGCGTGTCCGAATGTGAGTTCGCTGGACAGGTTCTCGGTGAACAGATAGCCGCCATACACCGATAGTGCGGGGGCTTTCTCCAGTTCGCCGGTGGTGACACCCAGCTCCCATTTGCGTTCGACGAAGCTGTCTTTGTTGGCTTCGACAAAGACGATCTGCTGACCATCCGGCAACAGTGTCTGTTGTAATTGTTGTTCACTGACCCAACCTGTCTTGTTCTTGCTCGATCGTATCTTGTACCAGCGTGTCTTGCGTTTCAGGATGGTGATGCTCTGACCTCGATCGAGTACGTGAAATATCGGGTATCGTGCGCCGGGGCCGGTATGCAGTTCGATGTACGGGTCTGCGATGACCAGTTCCAGTGGCTCTTCTGTCTGTGCGTATGCGGTCGAAGTACCGCACAGCAGGACAGCGAGGCACAGCAGATATCGATAGCGATATTTGCTGACCGGTATCAGAAACATGTTGTCGCACGTTTTGTGCTGGTCGTTATGGTCACTGGCTGAGAACGAAGGTGATCAGTTCATCGGTACATCGGGATCAAAAGGGTCATTGAAATATTGCGCACCGATATCCAGCCATTCACTGATCAGTCGCAACTCGTCCGCCGTCATGAAGGCAGAGTGGTCAACATAAGCCGGATCGGTGACCGGTGTTAATACCCTGTCCGCATCGAGTTCGGTCTCGGTCATCTTTTCCATAAAGTAACTCTCTCTGGCACTGCGCGCGGACATGGACGGTGTCGTACTGGCTGCCGGGTCATCGATAAATTGTGTGATCGGATTTCCGTTCAGGTCGAAGGTCGGGTCACCGTTCTCATCGAGTACGGGTACTTCTATCTGGATGGGGACCAGCATGTTCGCCGCATCCAGCATCTCACCCGCGTCACTGAACAGCAGCTCCTGATAGGATTTAAAATGTCTGGCTTCCAGATCAGAAAAACCATCGGTCAGATCGAGCTGTGCGGCCGGTATCTTATCCTGCATCAGGGTATTGTCAAAGTTGTTGTGGCAGTTGGTGCAGGTGTCGGCTCCGGCTATACCACGAGGCGACGACCATAGTGGATGGATGTGTTGTTCGTAGTTGATCAGGATGCGGCATTTGAAGTCCCACGCTGCCGCGCTGCTCAGGCAGGTAGTGGTCGCAGGCGGAGTGGTGGTGAGGTTGGCATATTGATAGCTGAAGCTGGTATCTTTCGTGCGTACAGCGGGATCAGTCCAGACATCGACGAACACCGGGTCTGGGCTGAGCCGGGGTTCGACCGGTGCCAGTCTGAACCTTACCTCTGCCATGGTCTCACCGATATTACCGAAATAGATGTCGGTGGTGCCGGGGATCTGGGTATTGGCGAAGACACCGCTGGCAGGTACGCCGCTATTGATCGACGGGGCTTCTGCATCACGGCGTTGGTGGACTGTTGTCTCCGGGTTGTTACCGCTGCGGGTGTGACAGCCGGTGCATTCGGTGATGTCGCCCGCTTTCACCTGAAACCAGTTCTGGTGACGGGCACCGATCCGGCGACCCTCTTTATCTAACACGCTGATAGCCAGCGGGATGTTGGCAGGTACTTTTACTTTGACAGAACCATCGGGTTCGACCGGTGCGTAGCCGACTATCTCACGCATGCCCTGATTGCGTTGTGGGCCGAATGCGGCCAGTGCAAGATTGGGAGCCATATTGCCCAGATCCGGATCATCTCTGTCTGGCAGGGCGACGGATTTTATGATGCGAACAAAGCGTGCTGGACGTTGATCGGCTGTTGCATTGGCCGGATCACCCAGCTCACTGACTGTGGTGATGCCGGTCGCATCGGTGCAGTCGGTCAGGAAGCAGCCATCGAAATTACCATTGCCGAAATCGTAGACGCTCTCGATATGCAGCACACCCATGCCTTCACCTGCCCAGACCGCATCCAGCGATTTTGCCGCTTTTATCGCAGGCGTGGGGCGTGATTGCAGGGCGACGATGTCGGTGATGACCATGCCGCGTTCAGCGCGTACCACGACTTTTTCTGAATTCGTGTCCATGTCGTATAACCAGATGCTGTAGGTCGGTGACACTTCGATGGCATCGACATCGGACAGATAGGGTTCGATGCAAGGACGGCGTACGTTGTTGATACTCAGCTCGCAGCTGCTCTTGCTGGTCAGCAGGCGGTTGGTGCCATCCCATAACGGATAGGCTGCGCTGTACCTGCCGGTGACGGAAATCTCGTCCGCAGTGCTGACCGGGTTGATGGTCGCTGAAGTCTGCGCCGGGCCTGGTGCGCCAGCCATCGCCGGTACGGCTTGAGTCTGATTGATGAAATTGACCGTATCGATGATGACGATGTCGCCGCCATCGAAGGTGCCGGTGAACGGACGGGCGATCACCAGCAGGCGACCGTCTTCCATCTCTTCGACCTGAGAGAACTGGATGGTGGCATCGTTGCTGCCCGCATTGTTGGGGCCGGTAGTGTGACTGTGGGCACCGTAGAGTATCTGTGTTTCCGTGCCATCAGGATTCATCTTGTACAGATGCATGGCGTTGTTGTTACCGGCGCTGTCCCAGCGTGTGTAGACGATCTCGCCGGGGTAGCTGTTGGTCAGTATCGTCGGGTTCAGGTCGTGACTCTGATTGAAGGACAGTTGACGCAGGTTACCGCCATCGGCATCCATGACATGTAATACCGTCGCCATCGCGCCGCCACGTTCGGCCAGTGCGCGGAAACGGGGTTTGCCTTCATTGGTCAGCATCTCGCCAGATTGGCGTTGGCGGTTGGAGCTGAATACGATCCTGCCATCGGGAAGATAAGCCGGAGCCAGGTCATCGCCTGACTCGGCAGTTAGCTGGTCGCTGATGATACGGCGCAAGAGCTGGGTCTCAAGATCGTATTCATAGATATTCCAGCTGGGGACCACATCGTCATTCGGGTCGTCATCGAACAGGCGCAGGCTGAACAGTAATTTTGTGCCGTCGAAAGAGGGTTTCAGGTGTTTCACATCGCCCTGACCGTTGGTGACAGAAGCGGTTATGTTGGTTTCTGTGGCGGTGACTGTGGAGTTGCTGCGCAGGTAGACATCGCCGCCTTCAGCAAAAAACAGCGGCTGGCGCAGGTCTGACTGTATCTCATTACCGTTATCATCGACTGGAACAGGGCGCTTGACGAAAGCGATGGGGGCTTCCAGTACACCGGGGTCGGCACCGTTGACAGCGGTATCACTGCCGGTGCCGGTACAGGCTGCCAATACGAGTAGAGAGAGCGCCAGAGAAGGCAGTCTGACGGCGTTGTGTGGAAATAGTGATGCCATAGAGATGCAAAAATCAGCGGTGAAAAGAGGTTCTGTTAGAGAGCATTATTGTAGTCGGATCGGTATTTAGCCAGAAAATAATGATGAAAGGGCGGTATCGTTTGCCCGACGGCACGCATATTTTCTGCCTGATAAGCTAGAATCTTAATGGTTGAAGTCGGGTCATATGAGTCGTTTCGACCCGATGAGTTCTTATCTCACAGCTGCAATTTTGATTATGTGATGCAGTTCTAAATTCCCAAATGTAAATCTTTTTTGAACTAACTGGATATGCTAGTTTCCTACGGTACTGCGATTTACGCCTTACCCGGGCACTGCGCAAGTTTGGCCTGCTATCCGGTGGGTGTTCTCATTCATGACGGGCAGCTCTGATGCTTAAAAAAATTCTAGTGATCTTTCCCATGCTGTTCGTGTTTCTGTCGGGCCAGTCGGTTCTGGCTGATGCACAACAGAAACGTCAGGCCAAGCGTATCCATGATCGACTGACCGGCGTACCACCGACAGATGCTGTGCTCACCACGATGGAAAGTCTGCTGGCGACAGACAGCAGCGGCAAGAGTGCTGCTGCCGAGGCACTGAAAGACCCGGCGTTCTACAATGTCACCCTGAAGAATTTCGTCGCCCCCTGGACCAACGAAGAACAGACTGTTTTCACGCCGCTGAATGATTACACGGCTACCGTCATCGGCATGATCCGCGATGATGTGGATTTTCGTGAAGTCCTCTACGGTGATATTTTATACACTGGCAACAACCAACCCGCCTATTCCAACAGCAATAATCAGCATTATGAAGCGCTGGAAGCACTGGGACCGATAGCCGGTGATCTCTCTGACAGCAATATCCTGCAAGCACAGACCCAGAGTGCGGTGACTGGTCTGGATGCATCTGCGACTGCGGGGGTGTTGACCAGTCGAGCTGCTGCCAGAGCATTCTTCTATCTCGGTACCAATCGTGCCATGTTGCGTTTCACGCTGATCAACCATCTGTGTACCGATCTTGAACCACTGAAAGATAATACGCGTGTACCGGATCATGTGCATCAGGATGTTTCACGTAGTCCCGGCGGTGACAGCCGTATCTATCTGAACAGCTGTGTCGGTTGTCATGCCGGCATGGATGGCATGATGGGCGCGTTTGCCAATTATAATCTCGGTTTTAACGCGGATGCGAACGGCAACATCATCGAGGACAGCGCACAGTTGGTCTACACGCCGGGCGTAGTGCAGAACAAATTTTTACAGAACGAAAACAATTTCAAACCCGGTCATGTCACCATCGATGACAGCTGGATCAATTACTGGCGTAACGGTCAGAATGCGCTGCTGGGATGGTCGGCCGGCTACCCTGGCTTGAACCTCGATGCTAAAGGGAACGCGACCGGAAACGGTGCCAAAGCGCTCGGCAGAGAGTTGGCGAACAGCACGGCCTTCGCCCAGTGCCAGGTGAAAAAAGTATTCAAGACGGTGTGTCTGCGCGAGCCCGGTGACACCGCTGACAGGACGGAAGTCGATACCATCACCACAGACTTCCGTGCGGGTGGTTACAAGATGAAACAGGTATTCAGAGATGTTGCCGCGTACTGCAAAGGGAGCTAGAGATGATCGATCCGATGCAAAAAACAGTAACTGTCACGCGCGATAACTCGGTGATGAAAATAGTATCAACTTTGTTGTTACCTGCGCTGCTGATGGCATGTGAAGGCCCGGTCACCGAGCAGAATGTCAATGCCGGTGGTGGCGGTGGTTCCGTGAACAACAGTCCTCCGGCTGCTACCGAAGATGTGCGGGCATTTGAGGTGAATGTCTGGAGCAGTCTCAAGGCCGATAACCGCTGTGGTCAGTGTCATGGCAATGGTGGACAGGATCCGACCTTTGCCGATGCCAGTGATGTCAATATCGCGTATTCCTATGCGGTGCCATTGGTGGATCTGCAGGACCCGGTCAATTCCCTGCTGGTGACCAAGGTCGCTTCCGGGCATCAATGCTGGGAACAGTTCGACAGTGTCTGTGCCGATGTGATCGAGAGCATGGTGGCGAACTGGGCCGGTGTGAACGGCACTGCGGTTTCAGCGCGTTCGATCCAGATGGTGCCACCTGCGATCAAAAACCCCGGTGACAGTAAAAACTTTCCTGCGACAGCGACGGACAACACACCGAACAGTTTTGCCGAGACAGTCCATGTGTTGCTGAAACAACGGTGTATCGATTGCCATTATGAAGAAGGTGTCATCCAGCAACAGTCTCCGTTCTTTGCCAACCCGGATGCGTCCGCCGCGTACGAAGCTGCAAAACCGAAGATGAATATCGACCTGCCTGTCGATTCACGCGTGGTGCAACGTCTGCTCGATGGTCATAATTGCTGGTCGGACTGTGGTTCGGTGGATGCCAATACCGGTGCGGTATCCGGCAATGCCGGTGAGATGCTGGCCGAGATACAGAAGTTCGCCGGTGCGATTTCGACCACCGCTATCGACCCGGCATTGATAACCAGTAAAGCGCTGGTGTTGCTCGACGATGGCATCGTCGCTTCCGGTGGTAACCGTCACGAAGCGAATCTGATAGCGATATGGGAATTCAAGGCAGGCTCCGGATTCAAGGCATTCGATACCAGTGGTATCGAACCGTTCATGCATCTGAACCTGGATGGCAATGTGAACTGGCTGGGGGCCTACGGTCTCGATCTCGCCGGTGGTAAAGCCTGGGCCGATACCACGACCAGCAAGAAGATGCACGATTTCATCCAGTCATCGGGTGAGTATTCGATCGAAGCCTGGGTGGTCCCTGCGAACGTCACCCAGGAAGATGCCAATATCATCAGTCTGGATGCCGGTTCGATACAGAAAAACTTCGCGCTGACGCAGACACTCTATAACTACAACTTCCACAACCGTACCGATGTGTCCGATACCAACGGTATCCCGGTACTGTCGACCGAAGATGCCGGTGAGATACTGCAATCCAGCCTGCAACATGTGGTGGCAACTTACGATCCGGTCAACGGTCGTCAGATATTCGTCAACGGTGAGTTGATCAATGTGCCTGATCCGGTTGCCGGTTCGACTTCTATCGGCAGTTGGGATGATACCTTCGCTTTCGTGTTGGGTAACAGTTCGGCGAACAGCAGACCCTGGAGCGGTAAGTTGCGATTGGTGGCGATGCACAACCGTGTGCTGACACCGGAGCAGGTGACGCAGAATTTTGAAGCCGGTGTCGGGCAGAAATATTTTCTGTTGTTCTCGATAGCTGACCAGATCGGTATACCGGAAAGTTATATCCGTTTCGAAGTGTCGCAGTTCGACAGCTACAGTTACCTTTTCGATAAACCGACCTTTATCAATCTGGATGCGAACTGGACGCCGGGTGGTTTCAGCATCCAGAAGATGCGCATCGGCATCAACGGCAAACAGGCCGTTGCCGGACAGTCGTATGCTTATATGGATGCCACCATCGACAGCAGTTATAACCCCGTAGACGGGCAACTGCTCTCGCCCAAAGGTGCGGTCATCGCGCTGGAGAAAGGTGCGGACAGTGATGAGTTCTTCCTCACTTTCGAGTTCCTCGCAGGCAGCAGTAATGCCTTCAATGACCCGATGCCGACTCCGCCACCACCACCGGCAGATGCACCGGCTGTGTCCGATATCGGTGTGCGCACCTTCGATGAGATCAATGAGAGTATCGCACGTCTGACCGGTATACCGGTGACCAACCCGGCGGTCGATGCGCTGTATCAGCAATACAAACAGCAGTTGCCGACAGTCGAAACCATCGATGCTTTCCTGTCATCGCACCAGATGGCGATCGCACAGCTGGCGTTAACATCCTGTAGTGAACGTGTCGAGCTGGACAGAAATCTGGCACCGGCCAATCGTGTGATGTTCACCAATGTAGATTTCACCGAATCTGCACAGACTGCTTTCGATACCCCGGCAAAACGTAGTGCGGTGATCGATCCGGTACTGACAGCGGTGTTGGGGCAAGGTCTGGATTCACAACCTGACCAGTTGGAGATATCGGATGCCCTCGGTGCCAGCACTGCCCAGACGCTCGACAGCGGTGTGACGACATACAGTTATAACAGCCTGATAGATGAGATGGTCGTCTGTCCGGTGCAGGGCGTAGACCCGCACTATAATCCTGATTTCCCCTGTGATCTGAATACAGACATCTACACTGCTGAACGTACCGCACAGATCGCCAAGGCAGTCTGCGCAGCAGCAGTCGGTAGTGCTGCCATGTTGATTCAATAGGTAAACGTTATGGCCAGAAAACAAAATAATAAACTCGTTCGCAGGTTCCGGTCGAAAAAACAGACTCTGTCTGTCGATGCACCGTTATACCATGCTGATCATGCGCGACCTGTTTCACGCCGGGATTTTATCCGGCAGGGTTTTCTCGGCGGTGCAGCGACCGTAGTCGGTGGTGGTGTGTTCAGTCTGTTCGCCAGTCCGAACAAGGCGATGGCTGCGTTGTCTGCCGACATCGATTCGCTGGCGACCGATGTGAATTGTTCGCTGGGTGGCTTGACCGGTGCAGCCAAAGTGCCCTTCATCTGTTTCGATCTGGCAGGTGGTGCCAACCTCGCAGGCTCGAATGTTTTGGTCGGTGGCTCCGGTGGTCAGAATGACGGTGTCATCAGTACGGCGGGTTACAGCAAGATGGGCGTGCCCGGTGATATGGTGCCGGGACTGGATTCGACCAACTTCAGTCTGCTCAATCCCAGTGTGAATAATGATTTTGTGAATGATGATCTCGGTCTTCAGTTCCATGCTGACAGTGCCATGCTCAAAGGCATACTGGAACGCGCCGGTGCGGCCGTCGGACTGGTCGATGGTTGTGTCATACCGTCGCGGTCGGACAACGATACCAGCAACAATCCACATAACCCCTTGTACGGACTGCCTATCGCTGGCGGTTCGGGTACGGTAGTCGATCTGGTCGGTTCGCGTAACAGCGAATCCGGTGGCAATTCCATGGCACCGGCAAATCTTATCGATCCGGCATTCCGCCCGACCAAGGTAGACCGTCCGAGCGATGTTACCGGCATGGTCGATGTCGGTGAGCTGACTGCTATCCTGAGTAATCCTGCGGATGTGACAGCGGTGATGGAATCGATGGCGCGTATCACCCATAAAAAACTCAAACTCGGTACGGTCAACACCGGCTTGACCAAAGATGAGCTGGTGAAAGATCTGGTGCGTTGTGGTTATCTCAAAGCCGCTGATCTGGCTGATCGTTTCGCAGGTAAACAGGTCGATCCGACACTGGATACCGATATACTGAAAATATTTACCGCGGGTGAACTGGCGGCGGATAACGAATTCCGCAAGACCGCTTCAGTGATGAAGATGGTGCTCAACGGTTATTCCGCCGGTGGTTGTATCACCATGGGTGGTTATGATTACCACACCGGTGATCGTCGTACCGGTGAGAATCGCGACCTCAGAGCAGGCCGCTGTATCGGAGCCTGTCTGAATTATGCAGCACTGTTGAACAAGCCGTTGATGATCTATGTGTTCAGTGACGGATCGGTCGCCAGTAACGGTATGCCGGATGAATCTATCGATAATGGCAACATCCTCGGTGGTCGCGGCAAGGGACAATGGACAGGTGATAATTCATCTACAGGTTGTTCTTATTTTCTGGTGTTCAACCCTGCGGGCAAGCCGACACCGAGCATCCCCGGAAGACAGATCGGTCGTTTCTCGGCAGATGCGTCGGTGGTGACATCGTCGAGCCCTGCGGCCAACAATGTCAATCTTCTGGTGAATACGGTCTTGCTCAATTACATGGCGTTGAACGGTGATATCAATCAATTCGCCAGTGCCTTCCCGGGGCATGGACTGGGTAGTAATTATTCGCAATATGCGGCTTTCCCTGCGCTGTAACCGCGGGCAAGCAAGTCACTCCCGCCGGTGCAGACCAGACTAACAGGCAGCCGTTACCACGTTCTGTTGCGTAGCCTGGTCTTGCTGTTTGCGGTCATCGCTGTGCCTGATGCCAGCGCGGACTGGTTCAAACGGACGCTGGATGTGATGGGTACCCGGGTTCAGGTCGAGCTCTGGCAACAGGACGAAGTAAAGGCACAGGCCTGCATCGATAAAGTGTTTGCAGAGATGCATCGTATCGATGCGTTGATGAGTCCGTATAAACCGGACAGTGAGGTGTCGCTGATAAATGCCGGTGCCGGGTCGAAAGCAATAGCAGTCAGCGAAGAAGTCTATGACCTGCTGCAACGATCGGTCGCCATATCGGCGATGTCGGGCGGGGCGTTCGATATCACGTTTTCATCGGTCGGGTATTACTACGATTATCGGCAGAAGCTGCAACCGGATGAAGAACTGATCCGGCAGAAGTTGGATGCGATCAACTATAAAAATCTGCAATTGAAAGACAGGACAGTCCATTTTGCCAGAGCAGGTATGCGCATCGATCTGGGCGGGATCGCAAAGGGGCATGCGGTCGATAATGCCATCGAGATTTTAAAACAGTGCGACGTGCAACAGGCACTGGTCAGTGCCGGTGGTGACAGCCGGATACTGGGCGACAGACAGGGCAGGCCGTGGATGATCGGTATCCGGCACCCGCGCGACAGCGCAGCGGTTGCCTTGAGCATGCCGCTGACAGATAGCGCAATGTCTACTTCGGGTGATTACGAGCGGTTTTTTATCGCAGGTGATGAGAGGATTCATCATATAATCAACCCGAAGACGGGTCGGTCTGCTGACCGGTCGTGGAGTGCCACCGTCATCGGACCGCGTGCGACTGTGACCGATGCGCTATCGACCACCTTGTTCGTACTCGGTGCTGACAGAGGGCTGGAACTGATCGAAACGCTGGATGGCATCGATGCGATCATCATCGATGCATCGGGTGTAGTGCATTATTCATCGGGTCTGATGGATCCCGCTGAGAAGAATTAAGGAAGCGCTGATAATTCATGGGTGAATCAATCAGCGCTCCCTTAAACATCATCAAAATTATAGTCGTCATCAAGAACGATATAAGAACAGAATGTTAACAGGAATGAATTATGAGTCAGGCATTACGCTTCACTTTCATATCGGCTTTGATATGTGCTTGTGTGTTCTCCAGTGTCTCCGCCGAAGAGGCTGACACCGAACTGCAACAGGAGATTCAGGCATTAAAAAAGGATGTGCTGAAACTGAACAGAAATCTGTTCATCCTCGAAGAAGATCTGCTGTTCCCTGCCAATACCCAGTTCAGTGTGTTTCTGTCGATGGATGCCGGCAAGCTGTTCGCACTCGATTCAGTGCAGTTGAAGATAGACGACAAGGTGATAGCCAATCACCTGTATACCGAGCGTGAACTGACGGCACTGAAGCGCGGCGGGGTTCAACGGCTCTATCTCGGTAATCTGAGTTCAGGCGAGCACGAAGTGATCGCGATATTCACCGGCGTAGGTCCGAACAAACGTGACTACCGTCGGGGTGAAACTGTCAAGATCACTAAAGGCAGTGAGCCGCAATTTATCGAATTGCAGATAATCGATGACCCCGCAAAAGAACAGCCGGTATTCAAAACGCGTATCTGGGAATAACCCCCCCCCCGGACTCTTTGTGATGCGAGCTGCCTGCAAACCCTACATCGGTACGATACTGACAGTCACTCTGGCGTGTGTGTCATGGTCGGTGTCTGCTGTCGAAGAGCGACATGAGAACGGGATAGAGGATCTGGCGGTGGGGACATCGCTGTACCAGTATTTTCAGGATAACAATCTGGCGGCGATTACTGAGATACAGGTCGCGAAACAGAGGCGATTGATAAACAACGCACCTGAAGATGCCGAGCTGTTGCTCGCAGGGCTGTATTACGATTATGGTCTGGCCGATGAAGCCGATGCGATATACCAGCGCCTGCTGAAAGAAGAGATTCCCGATAACATCAAGGATCGTGTCTGGTTCAACCTGGCACGCGTGCAGTATGCGGACAAACAGTATAGACAAGCAGGGCAGTTGTTATCGCGTATCAGGGGTGAACTGCTGCCGCAGCAGGAAGCGCAACGTCAATATATGTTGAGCAGTCTGTATCTGCGAGAGCAGCATTTTGCGCAAGCACAGGCTGCCGCAAACCAGATCGATCCGGATCAGGTGTGGTCGGCCTATTCACAATATAACCTCGGTGTCAGCCTGACAGCAGCGGATAAGCCTGCCGAGGGTTATGCCTGGTTGAACCGACTTGTCGATGCCGATGTCGATGATGAGGAACGACTGGCATTGCAGGATGCAGCGCGTCTGGCACTGGGAGTCAACGCCTTGAGGCAGACGAAGTTCGAGCAGGCGATAGACAGTTTCGGTGGCGTACGAGTCGATGGGCCACTGAGTAACCGGGCGTTATTGGGTGCCGGTTGGGCATGGAGCAAACAGTCGCAGCCAGAGAAGGCACTGACCTACTGGCAGGTGTTGCAGGACAAGCAACAACAGGATGTCGCCACCCAGGAGGCATCGCTGGCGATAGCCTTCGCCTTCGAGCAGATGCGTGACAAGAAACGTTCGGCAGACTATTACGACAGAGCAGTACAGTCTTACGAAAGACAGCTGCACAGGATGGATGATTTCGTCGATAACATAAAGCACACCGAACTCATCGCGGTACTGTCTGAGCAGACCGGGAGACGTGTTGATTCGGGTGGCGAACATGATGCGGTCAAAGCCGCGTTATACGATTATGAGATCATCGCAGACCCTTCTTTTCAGTTGGCATGGGAAAACTATCGAGAACTACAGACGATGTTGAGCATGCTGAGCACATGGAAGAAAAACATCCCTGTGCTGCAACTGAACCTGACAGAACGCAAGCACAGTTTCGATGAGAAACGTGCGATCTTGTCTGGCACGACCCGTTACGAACAACTGCGCCAGTTACAGAAACAGCGTAACAGACTGGCTGCACAGCTCAAAGCCATCAAACAATCAGATGATGCACTGGCGCTGGCTGACGAAGACGAGCGGGATTATCTCGAACAGCTGGATGAGGTAAAACAGCTACTGGATAAAGTAGCAGACAAACAGGATGTGTCCGATCAGATGCAACGATATAAATTGTTATACGGTCTGCTGTATTGGGATATCAAAACCGACTATGTCCCGCGTTTCTGGCAAGTGGCAAGTCAGCTGAAGGCGCTGGACCGAGAACTGGGGAAAGCGAGATCATCAGCGGAATCTTTGCAGCGTGCATCGACCATCAATGCAAGGAAACTGAATGATATCAGTGGTCGCATATCAGGCCAGACGGCCGAGATATCCCGGCTGGAAAATACAGTGGAACGGCTGATAGCGAAACAACAGCAACGGCTTACCGCACTGGCGATAGCAGTAGTGGAACAACGCAGGCAGCAGTTGGCGCAATTACGATTGAATGCGCGTTATTCGTTGACGCGACTGGTCGATGAGATAGCGATACAGGCGGAGCAGCAATGAGCCGGTTAGCTATACGTGGTCTGATCTGCTTGCCGGTAGTCATCGGTCTACAGTCCTGCATGTTCGGTGATGACAACACCCGGCCGACTATCGCTGATATCAAACACGAAAGTGAGGTGGTTCGGCCAGCAGTCAGTTTCGATGTGGATAAGACGAAGGTGATAAAGAACTACCGTGAACTGGTATCGATATCATCGCAGGATAAAAATTACGGACGTGAGATAAAGCGACTGGCAGACCTGGAGCTGGAAGCGAGTATGGATAACAAACTCTCGACCGACGAAGCTGTCGTGCAGCAAGGTGAGCAGGAATCGACCATGGCGATACAGCGATACCAGCAGTATCTGGAAACCTATCCCGATGGCGAAGACAATGATGTCATCCTGTATCAGTTATCCCGGGCCTATGCACATGCAGGCGAACCTGATCAGGCATTGGCAGCGATGTCCCGTCTGGTCGAGCGCTATCCGGATTCGAGATACATCGATGAGGTCCAGTTCAGACGAGGCGAAAGTTTCTTCGTCAGCGGACAGTATGCACTCGCCGAGCAGGCCTATGGCGTAGTGGTAAAACATCACCCGGATTCGCTGTTCTATGAGAAGTCTCTGTATAAGCATGGCTGGGCACTGTTCAAACAGAGTCGATACCCTCAGGCTATCGACAGTTACGTGCGGCTGCTGGATGTCAACCATGACAGGAACATGATCGACGAGTCATCTGTTTCCGGTTCACTGGCGAGAGGTGATCGCGAACTGCTGGAAGATGTGCTGCGTGTGGTCAGTCTGTCCTTCTCGTATCTGGAAGACGACCGTGCTATCGAACAGTATTTTGCCAGCAAGGGTAAGCGGGTATACGAGCCTCTGTTATACGACGAACTGGCGAAACTGTATATCAGCAAGGAGCGTCTGACCGATGCGGTCGATGTCTATCTTGCTTATGGCGAGGAATACCCGGACTCACCGTATGCAGCCCGTTATCACAGCAAGGCGATCGATGTCTATAAACGATCGGGTTTCGCGTCATTGTTGTTGCAGGAAAAAGAACGCTTCGTGAAAAGATATAACAAGGGCAGCGACTTCTGGAAGAAACAGGATACAGCGACACAGGCCGAGCTGAAACCGATACTGACCTCGCACATCGAAGAGATCGCAAGACACTATCATGCCAGTGCGCGTGCGGGTAAGGATCGTAAACGATACAGGAAGGCTGCGAACTGGTATCAGATGTATATCACCTCGTTCCCGGATGATGAACAGGCAGCCGAGATGAATTACCTGCTCGCAGAAGTCAGCTACGAGGCCGGCGACTATCCGCGAGCCATCGCCGAATATGAAAAGACGGCTTACCAATACCAGCCACATAAAAACAGCGCCGAGGCTGCGTATGCTGCATTACTCAGCTACGACAAGCTGTACCGCTTGAGTCAGCCAAAAGACAAACCGCAGATCGACACCATGCGCATACAGAGTTCGCTTAAATTCAGTTATTTCTTCCCGGATGACAGACGTATGCCCGCAGTGCTGTTGAAAACAGCCGAACGTTTCTTCGATGCCAAAGATTTCACCCAGGCGAGCGCGGCAGCCGAACGTCTGGTGAACAACCCTGCTGTGATGGCGAAGATAAAACACAAGGCCTTGATCCTGCTGGCGCATTCCAGCTTCGAGCTCAAACGCTATGCGACCGCCGAGGATGCCTACGCGAAGGTGCTGGCTACCATGAGGCCGGATGACAAGGCTATAAAGGTCATGCGCAAGCAGCTGGTCGCATCCGTCTATAGACAGGGGGAGGCGGAACGCACACTGGGAAATCATCAGATGGCAGCGACGCATTTCCAGCGGATAGCAGAGATAAAGCCGGTCAGTTCTGTACATGTCATCGCTGCTTATGATGCTGCGACAGAATATGTTGCGATGGAGAACTGGTCTGAAGTCGTGCGTCAGTTGAAATCGTTCCGCAAGCTCTATCCGAAACAGAAGAAGTGGCGGCTCGGTATCGCACAGAAGATGGCACTGGCGTACAGTAATCTGGATGAGCCGGTCTCGGCGGCAGACGAGATGATGAAGATAGTCAGACTGACTCCGGTGCAACAGCAGCAGGACCTGTTGTGGCAGGCAGCGGACCTGTACGACAAGGCAGGTAAAAAAGATAAGGCAGTCGCCATCTACAAGACCTACATAAAACAGTATCCGACACCGCTTTCCCGTTCTATCGAGCTGCGGAACAAGATCGCACTCTATTACGCAGACAGGAACGACACCAGTCGTCGGCACTACTGGCTGAAGCAGATCGTGGCTGCGGACAGGAAAGGCGGTTCTCAGAGGACTGACCGGACCCGATATCTGGCGGCGACAGCCAGCCTCGAACTGGTCGAACCGGTCTATACTCAGTACGCGAAGGTGAAGTTGACCGCGCCGTTGAAGAAAAGCCTGAAGAAGAAGAAAGCACTGATGAAAAAATCCATCGCAGCTTATACCGGTGCGGCCAAATATCAGGTCGAGGAGGTCACCACCGCTGCCACGTTCTACATTGCTGAGATCTACCGTGATTTTGCCAGTGCCTTACTGGCATCGGAACGCCCTGCTAAACTGAATGAGGAAGAACTGGAGGAGTACAATTATCTGCTGGAAGATCAGGCTTACCCGTTCGAAGAAAAATCGATCAAGATCCATGAGACCAACCTCTCACGCATACCGGACGGCAGCTATGATGATTCGATCAAAAAGAGCCTGTCTGTGTTGAGTACGATGCTGCCTTTCCGTTATGCGAAAAGTGAACTGACGGATGC
>WFUQ01000259.1 GCA_015484935.1 Gammaproteobacteria bacterium | reverse complement strand
GTATGAGACAACTGGTGGGTTTCTTTTGAAGAAGCGAAAGCCAGAATCACGGACTACAGCTTTGGCTATTACAACCAGTTCAGACCACATAAGAACAATGATGGCCTGCTACCTGCGGCGGCCGAAGAGTAGTACTGGAATGCTCAAAGTGCCGTGGCCACTTTTACTTGACCACTACAGACAGACCACGGTTTTTAGGAAACAATCAAGCTAACTTGGTCTGATGGGCTTTTTCCTCGCATAAACCGTGGTCTGTCCCCGGTTGCGCAGAGCAAAGCGTTATGTTGAAAAAATCTTGATTTTACGTACGTATTAGCGTACGCTAAATCAAGAGGTAAATAATCATGACTATACTAAATGCTACCGAGGCTAGGTCAAAACTGTACAGCCTTATTGATGAAGCTACAGAAACACACCAACCTGTTGTAATTACAGGAAAAAGGGGCAATGCAGTACTAGTTTCCGAAGATGATTGGAATGCAATCTCCGAAACTCTTCATTTGCTATCAGTACCAGGAATGAGAGAGTCTATCCAGGAAGGGATGAAACAAGATCTATCTGAAAGCTCCAAGGAGCTTGATTGGTGACTTGGGAAATAGTGTATACAAAACAAGCTCAAAAGGATGCTCAAAAGCTAGCTTCTTCTGGTCTAAAAAATAAAGCAAAAAAACTGTTAGATATCATTCAAAAAGACCCTTACCAAAATCCACCGCCGTATGAAAAATTGGTTGGTGATTTATCAGGTGCTTATTCACGCCGTATCAACATTCAACATAGGCTCGTATATCAAATATACGAAGAAGAGAGAACCATTAAAGTTATCAGGCTTTGGACTCACTATGAATAAGAAAACATAGCAAGCGACTGTGATGTCAATCCCCATCAATAATCATTAAAAAGCCCATTCTGTTTTGTTCTTCACCATCGAGTTCAAGATGGTGAAAATTTCCGAGGTGTTCAAAACTCTGTGTCAACATGCAGTCACAGGCTGACTTGACTGCTGATTCTGTTGATCCTCCCCCTCCACCAGAACCATAAATATTTCAAGCATTTGTGACACTTCTGTGAAATATCACGTCTAACATACTCATGTAGAAAAACCTGAGTCTGTCCGCTATGCCTAACAAATCCATTTCCAGAAACATCCTCGTGGTTGAGGATGACCGGGATATCGCCCATCTGCTGGAGCTTCATCTGCGTGATATCGCGTTTGATGTGATAGTCACCCACGATGGGCAGACCGGGCTAGAGCTTGCCAGCAAGGGGGAGTTCGACCTGATTATCCTCGATCTGATGTTGCCTAATCTCGATGGGCTGGAGATATGCCGGCGTTTGCGTGGCAATGCGGTGCACACCCCTATCCTGATGCTGACGGCTAAATCCTCGGAGCTGGACCGGGTGCTGGGGCTGGAGCTGGGTGCAGATGATTACCTGACCAAACCGTTTTCTGTGAAGGAGCTACAAGCGCGCGTGAAGGCGATCATGCGGCGTATTCAGCTCAGCACGATGACTCAGAACGGTGAGCTGAGTGACAACATCAGGGTACACGATCTGCTCATCGAACCTGCCAGCAGGACCGTGTCCATCGCCGACAGGAAAGTCGATCTGACTGCGACTGAGTTTGATCTGCTACTGCATTTTGCACGCAACCCCGGGCGAGTTTACAGTCGCACCCAATTACTTGATATGGTGTGGGGCTATGGCCATGACGGCTATGAACACACGGTGAATTCACACATCAACCGACTACGCAAGAAGATCGAACGCAATCCTGCGGATGCGGATTACATCCTGACGGTCTGGGGTGTGGGTTATAAATTCGCAGAGTTCGACAGCGATCAATCGGCCGCCTGATATGTTCCGCACCCTCTATGCCAAGATGTCGCTCGCGCTGTTCGTATTGTTCGTGTTGGTCGGCGGCACATTCATATTCGCCTCTCTCAATTCAGCCTATATGTATCAGCAGGAGGTCGCACAGAAACTCAACCGCAATCTCGCGATGTATATCGTCGAGGAGCGTGTACAGGTGAAGGATGGCGAGGTCGATCAGGACGAATTGAAAAGCCTGTTCCAGACAGTGATGACGATCAACCCCAGCCTGGAGCTATACCTGCTCGGTAATGACGGTGAAGTCATCGCCTATTCCGCAGAACCGGGCTCAGTCGTACGCGATCACATATCCCTCAAACCAGTCGAAAAAATGCTGTCAGGTGAACAGGATATGCCTGTACTGGGCGATGACCCGAAAAGCGACGACGGCAAACGGGCATTCTCGGTCTCCCCCATCATAAAAGATGGTACCCGCAACGGTTATATCTATGCGGTACTCGGCAGCAAACAGGTCGATTACATCAGCCAGTTATTGCAGCAGAGCAGCATCATGCGTCTGGGAGTCGGTGCCATCGTGTTGGCACTGATATTCGCTTTCGTCGGTGGTCTGGCGATCTTCTTCCTGCTGACCAGACGCTTGCGCAGTCTGAGTCATTCGATGGAAGTATTCCGTGAACAGGGGTTCGAGCAGGCCGTTAGCTATCCAGAAAAACACAAAGGCAGCAGCGATGAGATCGATGCCATGTCCGAAACCTTTCAACAGATGTCACGACAGATCCAGGAACAGGTTTTACGACTGAAGGAAACCGATGCCTTGCGTCGTGAACTGGTCGCCAATGTATCGCACGACCTGCGCACACCGCTGGCTTCACTCAATGGCTATCTCGAAACCTTATTGTTAAAAGACGACACCCTGACGGCTGAAGAAAGACAGTCTTATCTGAAGATAGCGCACAACAACTCCGAGCGACTGAGCAAGCTGGTCACCGAACTGTTCGAACTCGCGAAGCTGGATGCAGGCGAACTCAAACTTCACAAGGAAACGTTTTCACTCGCCGAGCTGGCACACGATGTGATGCAGAAATTTCACCTGCGCGCCGAACAACAGAACATCCACCTCGAAGTCGATATCGATTCCGACGTACCTTATGTCGAAGCCGATATCGGGCTGATAGAACGGGTGCTGGATAATCTGGTGGATAATGCACTCAAACATACCCCGAGTGATGGCACGATCAAACTGGAGCTGAATTCTGATGGTCTGTTCGTGACTGTCAATGTAGCCGATACCGGACACGGTATCGCCGAAGACGAACTGCCGCTTATCTTTCAGCGGTTCTATAAAAAACCGGGTAAGGATAAATCACAATCAGGTGCAGGTCTGGGCCTGGCGATCGCGCAACGTATCGTTGAATTGCATGGTAGCCAGTTGACAGTGAATAGTCGATTGCATCAGGGAACAGTGTTTGATTTCTCGTTACCTGCGCAGGTGGCGAATTACTAGGTAATTACTGCAAGTCTGTTAGCCGCGAAGGACGCGAATAAAGACTGATTTTCGGGTGCGACTCTCACCGCTCCCGTTAACTGATAGTTAAATGTGTCGTTCAATATCAGAGCAGGTGGATTCCCGCTAGAAACATGCGGGAATGACGTTCTGGTAAGGTTATTCACAACAACAGTTTTTATCTTCGCGCATTTCGCGTCCTTCGCGGCAAATAAACCACCCTATCCAAACTCATCGCCTCTGCAACACACACTTACTACGACAAAATAATTTATGAATGTTATGAAATCGTGACATTCAGGTGAGACCCCTGTGACCTGAAAAGCACAATCTATCGCTACTGACGCTCTACACAGCGCAGCAACCATCATAATTTCAGGAGCACAACAATGTTAAAAAATTTCAGCAAAATCGCAGCAACGACTCTATGTAGCAGTCTGCTGTATTCTTCAGCAGTTCTGGCTGACGGTTACGCACGATACGAAGTCACAGTCACCAACCTGACGCGTGCTCAGGTATTCACTCCCATTCTGGTGAGCAGTCATCGCAATGGCGTTAATCTGTTCGAGCTCGGTTCGGCTGCCAGTCCTGAATTATCTGCGCTGGCAGAAGGCGGAGACGTCGCACCACTGACAGCCATGCTGGATTCCGATCATCACGTCATCGACACAGCCAATTCAGGTGGTCTGTTGATGCCCGGTCAATCTGTCACCGTCACCGTCTCTGCAAGACGTGGGGCGAAACGTATCAGCCTGGCTTCGATGTTGATTCCAACCAATGACAGTTTCATCGCGTTGAATAGCGTCAAAGCACCCAAACATCATCGTAGCCGTGTCTATTATTCACCCGGTTATGACGCAGGCACTGAACCTAACGATGAGAACTGTATGCACATCCCCGGTCCTGTCTGTGGTGGCGAAGGTGGTTCTCCCGGTGCCGGTGGTGAGGGTTATGTCCATATCAGTGGTGGCATCGCTGGTATAGCTGATCTCGCTGCGGAGACATATGACTGGCACAACCCGACCGCGAAGATAGAAATACGTCGTGTATCCGGTGCTGAAGACTAACAGCCGGTAATCTGTTGCCAGGGATGGCGTTTTCAGATTAGTCAGCAGGTAATTGCTAAACAAGGCGTTTTGCCGCGAAGGGCGCGAATAAACGCGAAGTAAAAAACAGCTAGTGTGAATCTATGTGAAACGATAGGAAATAGTAGAATACTTCAATCGATCCTCAATAAACCATAAAGGTTTTCTCTGTGACCTCTGCGTCTCTGCGGTGAAATAAGTACTAACCAGAACAATATTTTTGCGTTCTTTCGCGCCCTTCGCGGCAAAAACGTCCTTCGCGGCTAACACGCTTTTCCACACATAACACTATCACTGCTATTATCACGTTATGCCATGTGAACGTGTACACGATCTACTTTGAAATATACTCTTGCCATCGATCAGGGTACCCACGCCAGTCGTGCCGGTTTATTCGATGAGTCGGGGGCTCTGGTCGATGTGTGCAGCAAAGCCATCTCTCTCGACCGTCTCAGTGACACCCATATCGAACAGGATGCGGATGAGATCATCCAGTCTGTCCGTTACGTTACCGACACTCTCGTCAGCAGCGTATCCGAACCGGATACCATCGTCGCTTGTGGGTTCGCCTCGCAACGCTCGTCCGTCCTCGCCTGGACACCAAAGGGGACAGCAGTCAGCCCGGTACTCAGCTGGCAGGACACCCGTGGTGCTTCACAGCTCTGTGAACTACGACAACACGAAGGCAGGATTCAGCGCATCTCCGGGCTACCTCTATCGGCGCATTATGGTGCCAGTAAATTACACAGTCTGCTCGTTCAATCGTCACAACACAAAGACCTGCGCCTGTCCCCTGTTGCCAGTTATGTGTTGTTCCATCTCCTGAAGGAACAACCTTATATCGTCGATCATGCCAATGCACAACGCACCCAGTTGTTCAGTCTGGCTGAGCTCGACTGGTCTCGCCAGCTGGCTGAACTGTTTGAGGTACCGGTATCCGCACTGCCAATGTGTGTTCCGATACTGTCAGACACTAAGCAAGCGCACGGGCATCTCACCGAGTCTGACATCCCACTAACTGCAATCAGCGGCGACCAGAACGCTGCTATATACAGCGATGCCGAACTGGATACCGATACCGCGCTGATTAACATCGGCAGTGGTGCATTTATATTACGTCCGCTCGGACAGTACGCTGACAGCGATAGCCTTCTCACAGGCATCCGTTGTTCTGATTCACATTCGGTTCAGTATCTGCGAGAGGCCACTGTCAACGGGGCCGGCAGTGCGCTCACCTGGCTGGAAGAAAATCATGGTGTCAGCGATCTCTGGCAGCAACTGCCCGTATGGCTGGATGAGATTGCGCGACCGCCGGTTTTTCTCAATACCATCGGCGGGCTTGGGTCGCCGTGGTGGCGCAATGATATCGGTGCGGTCTTTCTGCCCTGCGACAATTCACAGGCAACGCTGGCGGCGGAAGCTGTCGCGGTCATCGAAAGTATCGTCTTTATGCTAACCGTCAACCTGACGCTGATGCAGTCCGAACAGCCATTGAATCGCCTGCATATCAGCGGTGGTCTGTCGCAACTCGATGGTCTGTGTCAGCGGCTGTCAGACCTGAGTAGACTGCCTGTTCAGCGTACAGAGCAGACCGAATCGACATCCCGTGGCATAGCGCGGCTCGCCGCAGGCAGACCTGAACAATGGTGCAGGCAGAGGACAGAATCGTTTCAGCCTGCATCGTCTCTTCCTCTCGAAAAGCGTTACCAGTATTTCTGCGAGAACCTCAAGCGACCATAGTAATCAAGCCTCAAAAACGCACGCCTGTGCACATTTTTAAGTTTGCGTTAAGTATAAGACTCTATATTTATCTGCATGCTGAAGACC
>WFUQ01000258.1 GCA_015484935.1 Gammaproteobacteria bacterium | reverse complement strand
ATTATAGACAGACGTGTAGACCGAGCCGGGTACACCATCGAGGATACCTTTGGCAGTGTCAACAAGTGCAGGTATCTGTGTGCGAACACCGTCGAGGCTGAGCGCGACATCGTAGTCTCCGATCGCTGTGTCCAGCTCGTTGAATAGTTGTTCAACTTTCTGTGAAGCACGGTCCAGTGCATCATTGACCACAGTGTCGATATTGGCCTGGAAATCGTAACCGAATTCGATGTTGGCATCCAGTGCCTGGTCATCCACAGTGGCTTTTACTGTTATAGGATTGGTCGGGTCATCGATAGTCGCCATCATCTGCAATCCGCGCGGGTTGATGTCTATAACACCGTTCATTCTGGCCTGCGGAAAAGTAGAATCAATCGCGCCATATAGTGAGATACCAAAATCTCCGTCCCCGGTCTGTGGGTCAACATCAGCGAACAGATTGGCTACCATGATGGCATTCGGGTCTGGTACGGGAGTGATAGGCAACCAGGATGGTGACACTGACTCACCAGGGTCGATCACGCCCTGAATGGCCAGATGTTCGTTGGTCGTACCGATGTCTATCATCGCTGCCATGTCGAGCAACTTGTATTCAAACAAATCGATACCGAGTATGGCGAATTTGATTGATGCTGAACCGTTGATGCCCAGCTTAAGTTGCTGGCTGGGATCGATACCACCATCGATCAGCAATGCTTTGGCTGTCGAGGCGACCAATGCTGACGGGCTCGGTTTGCCACAGCTCAGTAACTGTGGCGGCGCGCAGACTGCAGCACCGCTCAGTTCGAGTACGTCGAAAACCTTGAATGCGCTGATGGGGAAGCTGCCTTTCAATATCGCTTCGCCATAAAACGGTTGCAGTGGTTCGAATGCGGTTGGTCCATCGGGATCGAACAGGGGACGGTATGGAATGTTACTGTTTTCTGACGTGCCAAAACCGAGTGCAACACCGGCTACCTGACCAAAGTAGTAGAAGAATGGATCAGTCGGGTCAGTGATAATCAGCGTGCGTGTACCTGCCAGGCCAAGACTGATGGGTTCTTCCACACCGTCAGCACCTTTGAAGGTCAGATCAACACTGGTATCTAAAAAATACACCAGATAGCGGAATTCGTCTCGTAACAAGATGCCAGGTTCAGAATCCGGGCCGATATCCACACTTGCATTGATCTCTGCGCCCGTATACATGCCGACGATTGCACGCACACTGGTATCCAGTGCGAGGTTGTCTGATATGACGGGTGGCAGGTCTGTGTCACCGCTCAGATTGAGCAGATCGCCGTTTTCATCGTATTCGAACTGCAGGTCTGCATTTTTTAGCTCTGTTACGAGGTTGCCGACTGCAATCGTTGCGTCACCGACGACATCGTAGCCAGATGCAGTATCGGTGACGACAGCAGTCTGAGCAGTTTGCACATTATTTCGACCGACTTCGGCATACATCACACTGAGTGTGAAAGGAGGCAGTTCTGTCTCGAACTCACCATCGCTGACGGTGATGATGATGTTATTGTATTGCTGGATATCGCCGTCATCAGGTTGGC
Source organism: Gammaproteobacteria bacterium (assembly GCA_015484935.1). Taxonomy (GTDB): domain Bacteria; phylum Pseudomonadota; class Gammaproteobacteria; order SZUA-229; family SZUA-229; genus S139-92. Next base: position 1,824 of record WFUQ01000258.1, on the reverse strand, counting down.
CGCTCAGTACGCCTGTCTGCTCATCGAAATTTGCCCAGGCGGGTTTATTCTGAATCGTGAACGTCAATTCGTCGTTATTCGGGTCGGTAGAGACAGGCGCATAAGTGTATGTTTTTCCTGAACGGGCGAAATTGACACCGGTAGCTGTAATCTGAGGTGGTTGATTGATTTCGGCAGTACCCGAGCTGCCGCCGCATCCGCTAACCAGCAGATTGAGACTGACTAGCAGTGCTGTGATGAGAGAAGTTTCTGTTTTCATTTCGCATACCCCGGCGCTATGTGCCATGCGTTCTTGATAGTGTCTAAAGTATACGTGCAGTCAGATTTATATTGCAATGAAACCAATGTGATACAGCTCTCATTTACAAGCGGTGTGATTCAGAAGGGATGAAAAGGGTGACGTAATCGAGAAATATGTATCGTAGAATCGGTGGCAGACCACATAGAATGACTAATCGGGGAGATAGAACCGGGGACAGACCACGGTTTCAGAGCGATGCTGTGAATCCGATAAGTGTACTCAGATGAAATTTTTATATGTAATAACGACTTGGCATCAGCTTCCATCTGAAAACGAGTAGAAAAAAAATAAAGGCGAGACTACTCAATCTACAGAATAAAGTTTGGCAGTTATGCATAAACCGTGGTCTGTCCCCGGTTTTTCATGCTGCGCATTTGATACACAGGCATGCGTAGGGGAGTGCGTCCAGACGCGCTTTAGAAATCGGCTGATTGCATTCTATACAGATACCGTAGCTACCGTCTTCTATACAGCGTAAGGCAGTATCAATCTGTTGCAAGATGTCCCTGGTCTCATCTTCGAGTGCTTCAAGAACAGGCTCGTTTTCCATCTGTGCCGCCTGCTCTTCAAAATCCTTTTCGACAGGGTTATCCTTGTGGCTGAGGTCTTTCTTCAATGCCAGTAACCTGTCTGCGTATTCCTGACGCAGTATCTGCAGCTTTGTCTTGTATGGCGCTGTGTCCAGCATAATAGCTAACTCCCTGCCTTAATCATGTTGAACAACGAGTCTTTGGCTTGAAGGCGTTGTTTTTTCAGTTGTTCCAGATAGTCATCGGATGTGACCTCTACACCTTCTTCAATACGTCGGATTGAATGCTCTAATTTATGGTACTCATCGAACAAGTGTGAAAAATGCTGGTTTTGGGTTTTGAGCTCGTGAATTCGCTCTTTGTGTTCTGGTAATTCGTGTATCAGGTCGTGCTTTTCGCCTAGCATGTGTAAACCTCTTGCGTTATATGAGAATACTTTATCCCGATTATATGCATGAACAGGTTGGCAAGGTTTGATGTGAAGCAAGAATTGGCAGATGAATAGATAATTTAGAATACTCTACATTTGTCTGTCGTTACCACAATCCCGTAGTGCACGTAGAGATGCCTTCGAAATCCTGCTGATCCACTAAGAATGATGTAATCTAGCGTCTGGTCATTATTTCCCGGCGAGACAGTTCTGTTGTGATACATCGAAATCATTTTGCCCGTGCATTGATAGCCATTATTCTGACTACGCCGTTGTTGATATCGTGTGGTTCCGGTGGCTCATCGACGCCATTCGCCACCACGGTATGGTCTATCGAGCTTGGTTTCGACCGCATCGACAATGCTGCAGGGCTTGATCCTTTCAGCGTAACAGCTACTGTGCTGAAGGATGGCACACCTACGGCTGGTGTACTGCCTCAGGTGTCGTTGTCTCGAGGTGTGAGGGGTGCGATAGTCGATCAGGGCGATGGTCGGTATATCTTCACTGTCACGCCAGACCAGACGGGCGAACACGAGCTTACCGTAAGTTTCAAAAATGCCAGT
>WFUQ01000257.1 GCA_015484935.1 Gammaproteobacteria bacterium | reverse complement strand
ATTCAGTACAGTACATGAAATGCTGGTGGAGATAAAATATAGAAGGTAGTCATGCCTGTTTATCGCTGTTATAACTTCCCCCCTGGTCGGATATTACCTGATTGCCAGCCTGCCTTCAGTGAGTGAGACTATCGATTTCAGACACCACTGCGTGTCCCGCAGAAGAGGATGATGATCACCCCCGGCTAGTATCCTGTGTTGCCAGTGCGGGTAGTTCGTCAGTAGTTGCTGTATACCTGACATAGGTGCGGTTGTATCCAGTTCGCCATGCAATAGCATGACTCTACATCCGGCATCCAGTTTTTCGGTGTCGACGATGAGGTTGTGGCGATAGATGCCATCCCACACAGATGATGTGTACGATCGCCAGGTATGTTGTGCCAGATCTTGAACCACTTCTACTGGCATGTCACGTAATACATACGGCAGTAGCCAGCGCAATACGTATCGGGTCATGATGCAGGCGAAAGCGGCGAATGCAAGATTGGTCATTACATAGCGGTCTGCTGGCGGGCTGTTGCTGAAGTAACGCATGGCACCTGTCTTGCTGCCGAAGTATGGCAGGCTGATCAATACCAGGTCGTTACTCTGTTCGGGATAACGTGCTGCGTAGGCGAGGGCGATGATCGACCCGAATGAATGCCCGACCAGTGTCACTGTGCCGTGTTCTTCGAGAACCTTATGAAGTTCATCGACGTGACGTTGGACGGTGTATCGTGTCCACGGTTTCGGTGACAGCCCGTAGCCGAGCAAATCGACCAGTATCAGCCGATACTCTGCTGCCAGTGGCAGCACACGTGATTTCCAGTAACGTGATGTGCCACCGATGCCGTGGAGGAAAACGATAGAGCCTTTTACATCTTCGCCCAGGATCTCATGGTGCAACATCAGGGTGTCTGCAAGTTGCCCGTGCGAACATGAGTGCTAATGATGATGGCCTCGCATCGAACCGGGTCTGGCTTCTATCGTCACCGCTTCGGTATCTTCCATATAATGGATGAAGGCACGTTTTATCTTCTCAGTCCAGTCCTCGCCGAGTGTGGCGCCAGCCTGAGCGATAGTCTGTTCTATCTGTTCTTCGGTGGCTTGTAACAAGTCATATGTGATCTCGATACGGTCACCATCGACCTCGACGAACTGGATACCCATCATCGCCTCGATGTACTCGATGACTTTATCAGCCAGTTCCTGTGGAAGGGGCTCAGCCAGTTTAAGTGTTCTGGTTTTGATCAGTTCCATACCCGCATGTTTAGGAGCTTCTGCACCGGGAAAGCCGATGTAGAGATGCGGGTTAGTCTGGAATCGCTGCAGGCACTGATCTGAGCAGAAGGCGTAATGGATGCCCTGATAGTCCATAGATATATCATCTGAGTTGACTTCCATGCCACATACAAGATCTTTTACTGTCGTATTGCTGTTCATGGCGTTTCTCCTGTCTGGTAGTGTGGGTGAAACATCGTTCTATAGTCAGACCATACAACATGTGTGTTACACACAGGTCAAGGATTTTGTTACTTTTTCACCTTACTTGTGTAGTTCGACCCGGCAGTCGGCTGCAAGTTTAGTGAACGATGACTGGTTAAAGACTGTATCTGGTGTTATCCTGCTGATGCCAGATATACGTTACCCGTCATCCATCTGGTCATATGACCATGTCCAATTGCAGATCAAGACTATGTATAAAAAAACAATCCTGCTTTTATTAGTGACAGTCAGTGTCGGCGTCAATCCTATCGCTTATGCGCATAATGAGAGCAGAGTAGATTCCGAACAGAAGAGGAAAGTTGCTGAAGAGCAGCAGAACCGCGACAGCTGGGCGGATTTTATGCAGTCTGTCAGGCAACAGACTGCAGATTCGGATAAGACAGAGCAGAAAGAAAAAACCGAAAAGCACGGTCACTGAACGCTGTCAGTATCGAGCGGAATCACCTCTGAAGTAACCTTGTCGTCACAACGATTCTGTGATTCAACTCGGACTGGCAGATTGCAGATGATGCTGGCACTTGCACCAGGTGCAGTTGCAGTCTTCGTGGATATTGAGGAAGGGTTTTCTTTTCCTGCGCACTAACAGCAAGTGTGCCAGTGGAGTCCACCAGCGAGGGCGATAGCCACGTTGCATCCACTCACGTGCATCTTCATTACCATGATGCGCCAGTACGGTACGATAGCCTCTGTTCCCCAGCCGTCGGTAGAACCAGCGATTGACTTCGGATGTCTGCATGAACTTGCGTAAGCGTCTGTCGAGTGCGCGTTCATATTGTGCCGGGTCCCCTGCTGACAGTGCAGCAGCAGCCTGGGTTCCGGATAACATCGCCCAGCGCATACCGAAACCGAACAGGGCATCCTGAAAACCAGCAGCTTCGCCGGCATAGAGAATATTGCCTTTATGAGCTACGTGGTGGATGACTGAGTTGCCTGCCCCGCCGAAATGTTTCGGCTTGATCATCTCCAGTTCGATATGCTGCCTGAAAAAATCGACGCAGCGAGCGACATAATCTTTTTCCTGATGAAATTCAGCATACATGCATGATGCAAGTGTTCCTCTGCCGTTATGTATCAGCACGTAGGCATAGCCCTGCGGTGCAAGGTCATCAGAGACAGCGGCCCATGCGCCATCCGGCATGTCGGTATCGAACAGGTAACCGGCAGCGATGACATCAGCACGTTGTGGGCCATGAGTGACGATGCCACCATCCGGTAGTGTTTTTATCGATTCGCCGAAGCGTATTTCGATACCGGCTTCGAGTACCTGCTGTTTCAAAGCCATATCGAGTGATCCGGTCACGGCGCCACGCTTCACCAGATAGAATAGCGGAAGCTGTGAATGGAAGTGATGCGGTTTAGCATCCGGGTCGAAACATACGACGTTGTGAAATGCCTGATAGTCAAAGTCGGTTCTGATGCCGAGTGAACGTAACTCATCGAGTACATCGGTATCTGTCGTCCAGTTTTCCAGACCCTGAAAATCGCCGTGAAAGCGTACGCCGACTTCTTTACGGCGTTCGTAGACACGTGCCTGGCCACCACTATGGTGTATGGCAAGGGCGGCTGCCAGGCCTGCTGGACCGGCACCGGAGATTTCGATCATGCCATCCTGTTTCATAACGATGCCCTGTGTTGTCTAGTGTCTGCTCTTTATGAACTGTCGCCACTGTCCCGGTAACGGGATGAACATGGGGACGCGTTGTTTGTACTCGAGGTAGTCGTCACCGAACTGTGCAATTACTTTGCGTTCTTCGTTGAGTGATAGATATGTGTAGGCGATGACGATAAGCGGAAAGATCGCGACTGAAAAGATGGTTGGCCAGTGTACGATACCCTCACCGAACAGCGCGATGAACAGACCGGTGTATTGTGGGTGACGGACGAAGCGATACAGGCCGGTGGTAACCAGAGCGTTGCGTTGGCGTGCCCGGTACAGTTCGCGCCAGCCCTGTATGAACAGTCCGATACCGACGACCAGTAATGTGTAGCCCGCTATCATGGAGATGAACATGCCGGTTTCACCCATGCCGAGCAGGGTCGACCAGAGATTGGCATTGAGGTCGGGACTGTCCAGTCCGAAGAATCGTACCAGCACGTAGATGGTGAGCGGGAAGCCATACATCTCTGCGTACAAGGCGATGATGAATGCCTGGATGAGACCGGCGCTGGCCCATTCACGCCATGTCTTCGGTGCAAGATAGCGATACAGCAGCCATGAGGCCAGTACGATCATGATGATGGCCAGAGACCAGACTCCGGAATGTGCGATGGGTTCATTCATATCACTTTCTCCTGATGCTGCAATACAGGTAGCTATGCAGTGGCACAGTTTTTCCTGTGTGTATTGTGTTTGATGAAAGCAGTATTCATCAGTGTCTGAATCTGACTGTTATCACCAGACTTCAGTATGTTGGCATAAACATGTAACTGATCTATCGCCTGACTTCTGGCGTAGGACTGTACACGGTCACCTCCCGAGAGCGATGGCCAGATGAAATCGGGTAATTCCGGTTCGACTGCGATGATGGTGGCGCCGCAATCACAGGGGCAGTGTTGCAGGTTTAATGTGTGGTCGTTCAGGTACCAGGGGCGCTGCCGGAATAACAACCGGTTGATGATCTCCAGTAATGTCCAGGGCTGGTGTTTCAGTCTGTCGATGTCGCCGTGCACGGTATCGTTCTGTGCGACGTGATGTACGATCACGATATCGAGATCGTGTCTGCAGCAGATGGCATCGGTCGGTGCAAAATCGATGAGTGCACCATCACAGTAATACTGACCATCTATCTTTATCGGCTCGTATAATACAGGTACAGCCGCACTGGCGACGATACGTTCTGCCAGCTTGCCTTCCGAGAACAGGGTCTTGTCACCACTGCCGAGATTGACGGCTAGCGAATAGAAAGGTGTCGGGCAGTGTTCAAATGTGTCTGTGCTCAGATTGTTACGGGTGAATCTCAGTGCAGGCTCGGTACTGGATAGCCCCATGTAATCGCGCCCGCTCTTCAACAGGTGACTACGTAAGAAACGGATTATCGAATCAGGCTTCCAGAAATCATTCTGGGTCATGTCTCTGAGCGATCGTTCCCAGTCATCGAGTGCAGTCCCGCTGGCGAGTATCCCACCGACGATGGCACCGGCACTGCAACCGGCGATGGCATCGTACTGCAGGCCCATCTCATTCAATGCGCGCATGAAGCCGGTGTGGGCATAGACTCCGCGTATCCCGCCAGAGCTCAAGATGATACCGATGCGTGGTGCTGCGCTCATGCGCTCGGATCGACACCTATCTCGATCAGCGTGTCGGTTTTATAGTGGTAAGGTGGTACCACCAGATTTGTGGGAGCCGGTACCCCGTGGAATACCCTGCCAGCCAGATCGAAGCGTGACGAATGGCAGGGGCAGAAATAGCCGCCTATCCATTCTGGTCCCAGATCTTCCGGTGCGACATCGGGTCGGAAGGTCGGGATACAGCCGAGATGGGTGCAGATGCCGATGACGACAAAATATTCATCGCGTATAGATCGGTAGCGGTTGCGTGCATAGTCTGGCTGTTGGGTGGTGACATCGGAATCCGGGTCGCGCAGATTGCTCAGATGTGTTTCCTGATCCAGACGTTTCAATATCGCCGGTGTACGCCGTAGTACAAATATCGGCTTACTGCGCCATTCGATGGTGACCTGACGACCGGGTTCCAGTTGGCTCAGGTCGAACTGTACTGGCGCACCGGCGACCTTTGCTCTTTCGCTGGGCATCCATGACATGATGAACGGTACGCTTACTGCACCTGCGCCTATCGCGCCCACGACTGTCGTCGCAGTGGTCAGGAAGCGTCGACGCTGCCGGTTGACTCCGGTAGGGATATCACTCTGTTGTGTGATGCTGTGTGTCATCGTTTTACCTCGTCTAGTGTGCATGCATGTTGTCTTTATGGTGACAGCACTCCTGTCTGGTTTTTGAGGTGACCAGGTTATACACGGGCACCCATATCAGGGCGAAGTACCAGCCATAAGCATAGGTTTCGATCAGACCGAGAAAGAAACTTTTCCAGCTTATCCATTCAAAGCCTGGCACGAGCGCTTGCCATGAGCGGTACATGGC
>WFUQ01000256.1 GCA_015484935.1 Gammaproteobacteria bacterium | reverse complement strand
CCACTTAACAAACAATACTTTTATAAAAGCTTTTATGCCGCGAAGGGCGCGAAAAGCACAAATAAAAACAAAACCAGATACTTTTTATAAAAACACCAGCCCGGTTATATAACCGGGCCGGGTTCTAATCGTTCTTATATACTTTCTCTGTATAAGCGAGGCAGTTTCGTTTGCTGACAAGGCGCGGGAATGATCTGAGACGCGTAGCATACGATAGTATGTGAGCACTCAAATCATCTCTGCCACGCCGCCAGCGGACAAAAGTCCCTTACTTGGACACGTGCTCGACGAAGCGAAGCATGTTACAGGTATAACCGTACTCGTTGTCATACCATGAAACCAGTTTCACGAAAGTACCGTCGAGCGCGATGCCGGCTTCTGCGTCGAAGATAGAAGAGAAACCACAACCACGGAAGTCAGTAGAGACGACTTTCTCATCGGTGTAACCCAGTGTCTTGCTCATATCGCCGGATTCTGAAGCTGCTTTCAGCTCTGCACAGATATCTTCGTATGAAGCGTCACTGTTCAGCTCGACTGTCAGGTCAACCACAGATACGTCTGAAGTCGGTACACGGAAAGCCATACCAGTCAGTTTGCCGTTCAGTTCAGGCAGTACAACACCTACTGCTTTCGCTGCACCGGTAGAAGACGGGATGATGTTTTCCAGGATACCACGACCACCGCGCCAGTCTTTCATAGAAGGACCGTCGACCGTCTTCTGTGTCGCTGTAGCAGCATGCACAGTCGTCATCAGACCACGTTTGATGCCCCATTTGTCATTGATGACTTTAGCGACAGGTGCCAGACAGTTAGTAGTACAAGAGGCAGCAGAGACGATAGCCTGACCAGCGTATTCGTTGTGGTTGACACCGTAGACGAACATCGGTGTACCATCTTTCGAAGGTGCAGACTGAACGACTTTCTTGGCGCCGGCATCGATGTGTGCCTGACAGCTTTCTTCGGTGAGGAAGAAACCGGTACATTCGATGACCAGATCAGCGTTGATGTCACCCCATTTCAGATCAGCAGGATTACGTTCTGCAGTCAGACGGATGGTTTTACCGTTCACGACCAGGTTGTTGCCGTCTACTGCAACATCACCGTCGAAGTTACCGTGTACTGAATCGTACTTGAGCATGTATGCCAGGTAATCAGCGTCCAGCAGGTCGTTGATACCGACTACTTCGATTTCCGGGAAGTCTTTAGAGATCGCACGAAAAGCCATGCGACCGATACGGCCAAAACCGTTAATACCGACTTTAATAGTCATAATAATTTCTCCAAATCAAAAATAAAATCAATAAATCTTTATCCGCAAATGCACGCAAATAAACGCGGATTTAAAAACATGCCAGATGTCTTATTTGCGTTATTTGCGTGCATTAGCGGACTAAAAATGCTTTTACGCTACGCTGTCGATGGTCTTGACGACATTATCGACAGTAAACCCAAAGTATTCGAACAGCTCTGGTGCAGGTGCGGATTCACCGAAGCTGGTCATGCCGATGACGGCACCGTCTGTACCGACGTATTTCCACCAGCCATCCATGATGGCGGCTTCGACTGCAACACGCGCCTTGACTGCTTTCGGCAATACGGATTCCTTGTATGCATCATCCTGCGCTTCGAATGCTTCGACGCAAGGCATAGAGACAACACGCACTTTCTTGCTGGAAGCATCTGCTGCCTTCATCGCAAGATCGACTTCAGAGCCGGTCGCGATGACGATGACATCAGGTGTACCATCAGTATCTTTCAGCACGTAACCGCCTTTTTCGATATTGGCGATAGTTGCCGCATCACGTTGCTGGAACGCCAGATTCTGACGAGAGAAGATCAGTGTCGAAGGTGCGTCTTTCGACTCGATGGCACATTTCCAGGATACAGCGGTTTCGACTGTGTCACATGGACGCCATACAGACATATTCGGAATCATGCGCAGAGTCGGAATCTGTTCGACAGCCTGATGGGTCGGGCCATCTTCACCCAGACCGATAGAGTCATGGGTATAGACGAAGATGCTGCGGATCTTCATCAATGCAGCCATACGCAACGCGTTACGCGCATATTCAGAGAACATCAGGAAGGTCGCACCGTAAGGCATCAGACCACCGTGCAGGGTGACACCATTCATGATGGCACTCATACCGAACTCACGTACACCGTAAGAGATGTAGTTACCGGCAAAATTCATCGCAGCCGAGCCGTGATCATCGTTGATGCGCACACTCTTGTCATTGAAGGTATTGTTCGAAGGTGTCAGGTCAGCAGAACCGCCGAGGAACTCAGGCAGTATCGGTGCGAAACCGTTGAGCGCACCTTTGGATGCAACGCGAGTCGCAGGCGATTCGGCTTTGTCGTTGATAGCAGCGATAACCTTTTCAGCTTCTTCTGCAAAGTTTGCCGGCAGATCACCCGCCATGCGGCGCTCGAACTCAGCGGCTTCGGCCGGGAATGCTGCTTTATAGGCAGCGAATTTTTCATCCCATGCAGACTCGGCTGCCTGACCTGCATCCTTCGCATCCCAACCGGCATAGATCTCTTCAGGGATGACGAACGGCTCATAATCCCAACCCAGATTCTTGCGGGTCGCTGCGATCTCGTCGTCACCCAGTGCTTCACCATGAACGTGGTGACCACCTTCTTTATTGGGCGCACCTTTACCGATGACTGTCTTGCAACAGATCAGTGATGGCTTGTCAGAAGCGATAGCCTCTTCGGTCGCTTTCTTGACCGCTTCGGGGTCGTGACCGTCTACATCAGCGACTACGTGCCAGCCATAAGCTTCGAAACGCTTCGGCGTATCGTCAGCGAACCAGCCATCGACGTTACCGTCGATAGAGATGTTGTTATCGTCATAGAAACAGATCAGCTTGCTCAGACCGAATGAACCCGCCAGTGAACAGGCTTCATGCGAGATACCTTCCATCAGACAACCGTCACCGAGGAACACGTAAGTCTTGTGATCGACGATCTCATGGCCGTCCTTGTTGAACTGTGCCGCCATGACCTTTTCAGCCAGCGCCATACCGACCGCATTGGTGATACCTTGCCCCAGAGGACCGGTGGTGGTTTCGATACCCGCGGTATAACCGTATTCAGGATGCCCCGGTGTCTTCGAGTGCAGTTTACGGAAGCTCTTCAGATCCTCGATACCCAGATCGTAACCAGTCAGATGCAGCACCGAGTAAGGCATCATGGAAGCATGCCCGTTAGACATGACGAAACGGTCGCGGTCGGCCCACTTGGGGTTGCCCGGATTGTGTTTCATGAAATCGTTATACAAAACTTCGGCGATATCGGCCATGCCCATCGGTGCACCAGGATGTCCTGAGTTGGGAATCTGTACCGCATCCATGGTTAAGGCGCGAATTGCGTTAGCTAGCTCTTTACGTGAAGGCATACTGCTCTCCGGTTAAGTTTTTTAAATAATAAGGCTCAGCGCACAGCTCTTACATGCAGGCCGCGCTGGCGAAAATTCTCTTTGAAATCAATAGGTCAGACTTAAATCAGCCAATCTCACACACACGGTCTGACTTCGCGAAAGCCGCGTATTTTCCCTTAATTAGCGTGATTGGGCAAGTTAGTCGTAATAGATAGGACCCGGCGAACATAAAATCTTGCGCCGCGTCAGTGGCCGCATGCGAGACAAGTGAGCCTCAGATCAGGATTTCCATTTTATCGAACAACCCATGCTCGGAATCTGGTCTTCAGGGCCCTTGCCGGTCTCAGCGACCTGCCTCATCGCCTCAAACAGGTCACGGCGCACATCCTCAGCCGCCGTCTGTTTGCGGCTGGCATCGAGTCGGCCACGATACTGCAGTTGAAGATCACGATTGTAACCAAAAAAATCCGGTGTACAGACCGCGCCATAGGCTCTGGCGACCTGCTGCGTCTCATCCATCAGATAGGGAAACGGGAACTGGAACTGCCCGGCGATGAGCCGCATA
>WFUQ01000255.1 GCA_015484935.1 Gammaproteobacteria bacterium | reverse complement strand
TCGATGAGGTGCTATCACGTTGTGACGGCAAGCTGTATGCCCTGTTCAACAATGGTGCCTACGGCCTGCCGGGCGCGGTCGAGGATCTGAGCCGCGACGCCTTGCGCGCCCAGTTCGAGACCAATTTCTTCGGCTGGGCAGAACTGACCAACCGCGTCATCCCGGTGATGCGTGCGCAGGGCGAAGGCCGCATCATCCAGAACAGCTCCATTCTGGGCTTCATCGCCCTGCCGTTCCGTGGTGCCTATAACGCCAGCAAATTTGCCATCGAAGGCCTGAGTGACACCCTGCGTCTGGAACTCAGAGGCAGCAATATCTTCATCTCACTGATCGAGCCCGGTCCCATCCTGAGCCGTTTCCGGCATAACGCCCTGCTGGCACTGGAGAAGGATATCGATGTAGAAAACAGCATCCATCGAGAAAAATACCAGGGCGTGCTGCAACGCCTGCGTAAAGAAGGCCCCGCGGTACCCTTCACCCTGCCCCCGGAAGCAGTGCTGGATAAGGTCATCCACGCCCTGGAACACCGCCGACCTAAAGCCCGGTATCCTGTCACCCTGCCCACCCATTTCTTCGCTCTGATGAAGCGGCTCCTGAGTACAAAAATGCTGGATAAACTGCTGAGCAAAGCCGGTAAAGAAGGCAAAAGATAAGCCGATAAAAACAGAATAAATAACCGTTCTTGCCTATGCTTGGAAGACAACTGCATTTTTTTGCATGAAGGAATAATGCCCAGCCACGACCCGATCAAAGTACTGATTACACTCGGTTTCAGCAGCCTGCTAGTACTGATGAGTGTGCTCGCCTACATCTCCCTCTCGCAGATGAATAACACCATCGAGAAGATGTCTGTACTGGTCGATGAGACCAATGCAAAATCGACCGCTGCCAACATGATGCGTGATTCTGCCCGACTGCGCGGTGTCTCACTCACCAATATGTACATCTCGGACGATATCTTCGAACGTGAAGCAGAACGGTTACAGATGTCCAACTACGGCTTGAGATATCGCAAAGCCTTCGACCGCTTCCTCGATTACACGCTCAGTAGCCGCGAATACAAACTGATCAGCAATATCCGCTCGATCACCGCTGATGCTCGAGCCGCCAACAATCAGGCGACCGATGCCTTGCTCACCAAAGCCGACCTCGATCAGGCCAGACGTTTTTTTGCCATCGCCAACCAGAAACGTGAAGAAGTGCTGGAAGCACTGAACAGTCTCATCGAGATACAGAACCGCAATGCGCAACTGGCATTGCAGGACAGTGTCGATTACCACCGACAGACACAGTCGTTGATCATCATCATCGCAGCCATCGCGTTTTTTGTCGGCGTGCTGATCTCCTTGCTGGTCATCCGCGAGACCAGTAAAAAGAATTCTGCTATCCGTTTTCAGGCGAGCCATGATGCGCTGACCAAGCTGGTCAACCGCAGTGAGTTCGAGAAACGCCTGAAGAAAGCCTTGTCGTTTGCACATGAACACAGGCTCAATCACGCACTGTGTTACCTCGACCTCGACCAGTTCAAGATCGTCAACGATACCTGTGGTCACAAAGCCGGTGACGAGCTACTGAAACAGATCACCAAAGTCATCCTCAATCATGTACGTGACCGTGACACACTCGGTCGTCTGGGCGGCGATGAATTCGGTCTGTTACTGGAGAACTGCTCGCTCAAAAACGCGCTGGAGATATGTGAAGGCATCGTCACACTGGTCAAGAAGCATGAGTTCATCTGGGAAGGCAGGAGCTACCATGTAGGTGTCAGCATCGGCCTGATACCGATCAATGTAGAGACCGACAACATCGCCAAGCTGATGTCAGAAGCCGACATGGCCTGCTATGCTGCAAAAGACATGGGGCGCAACCAGGTACACGTACACGAGCTGGAAGGACAGCACGTCCAGCAGATGCATCAGGAATTGAACTGGGTTGCTGATATCAGTAACACTATCGAAGCCAACCGCTTCCTGTTGTTTGCTCAACCTATCGCACCGGTAAGTGGTACCGAAGCCATCTCCATGTTCGAGATCCTGTTACGCATCAAGGACAATGATGGCAATATCGTTTCACCCGGTCAGTACCTGCCTGCTGCCGAACGTTTCAACCTGATGCGCGAAGTCGATATCTGGGTGACCAGCAACGCGATAAAACACCTGTCCCGCATGTATCGTGACGAGAGTGACTGCAACCTCAGGTTCTTCATCAACCTGTCAGCCAATTCGATCACCGATAAACAGTTCTGTCTGCACATCCGCAAACTGCTGGATGAATACCCGATTCCAGCTAACGCGATCTGTTTCGAGATCACCGAAACCGCTGCCATAAAAAACATCCATCAGGCGATCGAGATAATCAATGACCTGAAAGAATACCGATGTATGTTTGCACTGGATGATTTCGGCAGTGGTATGTCGTCACTCACCTATCTGAAGAACCTGCCGGTCGATTATCTGAAGATCGATGGCAGCATCGTACAGAATATCGGCAACGACAAGATCAGTCGCGCCATGGTCGCCGCCATCAACGAGATAGGCCGCATCATGGATATCAAGACCATCGCCGAGTACATCGAGACAGGCGAAGCATTCGACCATATCAGGATGATCGGCATCGATTATGCGCAAGGTTATTACATCAGCAAGCCCTGCCCTCTCGATGAGATAAAAACTGACTGGCTGAACAGCAATATCAGCCGCATATAAAACATTCGACAAATCAGTCAGCCTGACTGTTGTAGATATACTTGCTGCGCCCTGTCTACCTCCAAATAGAAAACACTTCTGAAGATAAAATTGATGCATATCATGGACATGATTTAGTGCGACCGCATCCCCTCGATCGGCGTTCTGTTTTTGATTTACATCATATTCCACACAACTGTTAACCACTAACCTCATCGCATCTTTTAAACACCACTTTTGTTACTTGTTCGAGGTTACTGATGAAAAAGACATTGTCTAATAATATACTTTTATCTGCCGCGCTACTTGCCAGCAGTTCAGCTTTTGCAACACAGGAAGGCGACTGGCTGGTACGTGCCAGGCTGATTAATGTCAATCCGGATTCCAGCAGCGGCGAAGTCATCGCCGGTGGCACACCCGTCGCAGGCTCAGGTGTCACTGTCAAGGATAACCAGACGCTGGATATCGATATCACCTATATGGTAAGCAACCATTTCGGTGTCGAACTGTTACTGGATATATCATCCAGGCACGATGTATACGGGGCAGGTACATTACCGGCGGTAAAACTTCTTGAAGCACAGGTACTACCGCCAGCCCTGATCGCGCAGTATCATTTCACACCCGAGTCCAATGTCCGCCCCTATGTCGGAGTAGGCCTTAACTACACTGCCTTCTTTAAAACACGTTCTACACCTGCACTCGATGGCACCTTGGGTGGACCGACCAGCATCGATCTCGATTCCTCTACCGGACTGGTATTCCAGGCCGGCGTCGATATCGACATCAATAAGGAATGGTTTGCGAATATCGATATAAAACAGATCGATATCGATACCACTGCCACCATGAATACCGGTGGTACGATATCGACTGTCGATGTACAGATAGACCCGGTAGTGCTGGGCATCGGTATCGGCAAACGTTTCTGATCTCAACCATAAACCTCACCCATAAAAAAGGCGGACACTATGTCCGCCTTTTTATTGCCTTTCCAGCCCTGGCCGTTACACAGCCTGTTTGACCGACTGTAACTTGCTGAACACCAGCTCATCATCACGCACATCGATATGGATGGTGTCACCCGCCATGAACTCGCCATTGAGCAGTTTCTGTGCCAATGGATTTTCCAGATACTGCTGGATAGCACGTTTCAATGGTCGCGCACCATAGACAGGATCAAATCCGGCATCACCGACTTTATCCAGTGCTGCTTCACTGACATCGAGCACCATATCCTGTTCAGCGACACGCTGTTTCAGGTGTTGTATCTGGATAGATGCGATCTGGCGTATCTGCTCCTTCTCTAAAGGATGGAACACCACGGTCTCATCGACACGATTGATGAACTCCGGTCTGAAATGCTGACCAACGATATCCATCACCATGTTCTTCACGGCTTCGTAATCCTCTTTATCTGCCATCGCCTGGATCTGTTGCGAGCCGAGGTTCGATGTCATGATGATGACTGTGTTCCTGAAATCGACGGTACGTCCCTGACTGTCGGTCAACCTACCATCATCCAGCACCTGCAACAACACATTGAACACATCAGGATGTGCTTTCTCGATCTCATCGAGCAGGATGACAGAGTATGGTTTACGTCTGACTGCCTCGGTCAGAAAACCGCCTTCGTCATAACCGACATAACCCGGAGGTGCACCGATCAGACGAGCCACGGAATGTTTCTCCATGTATTCAGACATATCCAGACGCACCATGGCATCTTCGGTATCGAACATGAACTTCGCCAGTGCTTTACTGAGTTCCGTCTTACCGACACCGGTCGGACCGAAGAACATGAATGAACCGTTCGGTTTGCCGGGGTCGGACAGACCCGCACGCGAACGACGGATCGCATTGGCGACAGCCATCACGGCCTCATCCTGACCGACCACACTGGCACCGATCTCTTGCTCCATCTGCAACAGTTTCTCCTGTTCACCCTGCATCATCTTGCTGACAGGGATGCCCGTCCA
This sequence comes from Gammaproteobacteria bacterium, assembly GCA_015484935.1. Classification (GTDB taxonomy): domain Bacteria; phylum Pseudomonadota; class Gammaproteobacteria; order SZUA-229; family SZUA-229; genus S139-92. Next base: position 2,442 of record WFUQ01000255.1, on the reverse strand, counting down.
GCGAGATACGATCTCGGCGATCTCTTCATCAGTCACCTTGTTGCGCAGCAGATGATTCTCTGTTTCGGAGGACTGCTCGGCCTGTGTGATCTGTGCGATCTGCTGCTCCAGTTCAGGGATACGACCGTACTGCAATTCAGACATACGAGCCAGATCACCGGCACGGCGTGCTGTCTCCAGTTCGAGTCGCACCCGTTCCAGTTCCTCCTTCACATTACTGGAGCCCTGTACGGCAAGTTTTTCTGCTTTCCACTGTTCTTCGTAATCCGAATATTCTTTTTCCAGTTGTGACAATTCTTCTTCCAGAGCAGACAGTCGTTGCCTGGTCGCTTTGTCTTCGTCTTTACGTAACGCCTCACGTTCGATCTTCAACTGGATGATGCGACGGTCGAGCCGGTCCATCACTTCCGGTTTGGAATCTATCTCCATGCGGATTCTACTGGCGGCTTCATCGACCAGATCGATCGCTTTATCGGGTAACTGCCGGTCACTGATATACCGATGTGACAACGTTGCCGCAGCGACGATAGCCGGGTCGGTGATATCGACACCGTGATGCACTTCATAACGCTCTTTCAGTCCGCGCAAGATGGCTACCGTATCTTCGACCGTCGGCTCATCTACCTGCACTTTCTGGAAACGACGTTCAAGCGCAGCATCTTTTTCGATGTACTGACGATATTCGTCCAGCGTGGTCGCGCCGACGCAATGCAATTCACCACGTGCAAGCGCAGGTTTCAGCATGTTACCTGCATCCATCGCGCCTTCGGCTTTACCGGCACCGACCATGGTATGCAGTTCATCGATGAACAGGATGACCTGTCCTTCCTGTCGTGAAAGATCATTGAGCACGGCTTTCAGACGCTCTTCGAATTCGCCACGGAATTTTGCGCCGGCGATCAGTGCGCCCATATCGAGCGACAGCAGGCGTTTGTTCTTCAGACCTTCCGGCACTTCACCATTGATGATACGTTGCGCCAGACCTTCGACGATAGCCGTTTTACCGACTCCCGGTTCACCGATCAGCACAGGGTTATTTTTGGTGCGACGCTGCAATACCTGTACGGTACGGCGGATTTCTTCATCTCGACCGATCACCGGATCGAGCTTGCCCTGCTGAGCACGTTCGGTCAGGTCGATAGTATATTTCTCCAGTGCCTGTCGCTGTTCTTCTGCATTGGGGTCATCGACGCTCTGTCCATCGCGTAATTCATCGATAGCCTGCTCCAGTTTCTTCGCGTCGACACCGACTGATTTCAACAGTTCACCCAGACGTGACTTGTCCTGTGTCGCTGACAGCACAAACAGTTCACTGGAGATGTATTGGTCTTTACGTTTCTGTGCGAGTTTATCGGTCACATTGAGTAACCGACTCAGGTCGTTGGAGACCTGCACATCACCCTGATTACCCTGCACCTGCGCAAAACGCGACAGTGCCTGATCGAGCTTGCTCACCAGACTATCGACATTGATACCGATAGATGCCAGCAGATGCCTGGCAGTACTGCTGTCCTGTTCGAGCAGGGCGTGCATCAGATGTTCGGGCTCGATAAACTGGTGATCACGCCCGACCGCCATCGACTGTGCATCAGACAGCGCCATCTGGAATTTACTGGTTAATTTATCCATTCTCATATCATCACCTCAAAAATTTTATATGCTCTATATGTGTGGGCGATACGGGAAAAATCAAGCTCGTCGCTTCGCATACGCGGCAAAAAACAGGCAATTTATGAGAGGGTTGAACGGGGTATCGCTGTCAGAATAACAGTGATGTCGGAAGTGAATATCGGTTACTTGTGAAGCAGCCGCTCAGTCTCCCGACCGAGCGGCTGTAAATAGCAGGATGCGAATCAGTTCGCTGCGACAGTATTCGGTCTGGGCTTGATGGTGGTCAGACCCAGTGATTGCCACATCTGCATGCCACCGCGGTAGTAGAACAGCTTCTCAGCCGGATAGCCTACTTTCAGCAGCCCGCGAATCGCGCGTGGTGACTGGCCACACCATGGCCCATTGCACCAGAGCAGCAGATCTTTCGCTTCAGAGAAATCCCATTTATCTGTTTTCATGTCACCATCGTTCAGACCGAGCGCTTCGACAAAACGCACCAGACCATTGACCTCGGCACGTGGTTTCGCACCCAGTGATTCCAGTACTTCTGTCAGTTCGAAATCACCTTCCGGTTTTTCGAATACGGTGAACGGGATATTGACCGAACCTGGAATCGTACCGCGTTTATACCAGCTGGCGGTACGAGCATCAATGATCGCACCACGACCACGATAGTAAGGTCCTTCCATGAATTTGATCACTTCGAGCTCACCGACTGTGGTCACACCTTCATGCAGATCGATAGGATTGACGCAGAACGGTGGACAAGGTCGTGAGGTTTTGGCGAATGAACCATCGATGAGATGGTCGGTATCCTGTATGCGCTGCACC
>WFUQ01000254.1 GCA_015484935.1 Gammaproteobacteria bacterium | reverse complement strand
GTCCTGTACGGCAGCGATGATTTCTGTCAGTTGTTCAATGGTACGGTTGACATTATCTTTCAGGTCACCATACGCGCCCAGATAGTCTTTATCTATCAAACTGGTCAGGTCACCATCTGCGACCTTCTGTAACACCGAAATAACATCCTGAATACTATTTTCAGTAGTACCCATCATCTGATTGATACCTTGCGCTGCGGTCAGGTAGAAACCTTGTTTACCTTGTTCATCGACACGCTTGTCTATCATTCCGTCATTTGCACTTTTCACGATAGTTTCGACATCCTGTTCACTACGAACGTTGGCTGTGCGATCGTGCCATTCGAGGACAGTGCCCAACCGTTCACCTGAATCGGCAATCACAGGGGTGGCGATGATATTGAGGTGCGCATCGCCAATCTGAATCATCGATCTATAGGTATCGGTCAAGTTCGCCAGCAGTTTTTTCTGGTGTGACGGGTCTTTGTGGAACTGATCGATATTCTGTCCGATGAGTTTACTGGCATCGAAGTTATCGAAATGTTCAGCGATGACATCTTCGATGTCATTGAATATCTGTTTTACTGATTCATTACAATAGGTGATGTTGTTTTCGGTATCAGCCATCATCACGCCTGTCGATGACACTTCAAGGGCTGTCGCGACTGCACTGGCCTCGTTGGCACGACGCTGCGCATCGTAGACTTCGAACCCCAGTTGTATCTGCATGGTCTTCAGCCATGACTGCAACATCGCCATCTCATCATCGCCTTCTGTCTCGATCGCATCCATGTACTCACCGTCGGTGATCCTGCTCAATATTCTGGTCACGGCTCGGACAGGTCTGATGACCGTCTTGCGTATAATGTACCATGAGTATGCTGCCACCAGCGCTGTAACGGCCAGTAACATGACGATGAAGGCGTTCCCTATCTCACTGATGATCTCATCACTCACAGACACGGTATCTTCAAATATGAGGTGCATCACATCAGGCAAAAATAGGTATACACCGACTGTAAACAGCAACATCATCAACACCATCGGCATGAGCATCTTCACCGGCACACTCATCTTCGCGAACACATTGTATTTTGCCAGCCGTTGTCCCCACGACTCCCGGTAACTGCCGTTGCGCATGGATGCATACAAAGTTTCGGCTTCGGCTATCTGTTCTCTGGATGGCTTGCGTCGTAACGAGAGATAACCGGTAACCACATCGTTTTCAGTCAGCGGGATGACATGTGCCTCTACCCAGTAATATGAACCATCTTTACAGCGGTTCTTGACGATACCTACCCAGGGTCGACCTTCTTTGTTATGGTTCCAGAGATCATCAAATGCTTCGACGGGCATATCGGGATGTCTGACGATATTGTGATTTTTACCTATCAGCTCATCTGCACTGTAGCCACTGATATCGATAAAGTCCGGGTTCACATATGTGATGATGCCTTTGAGATCTGTCTTTGACACCAGCATCGAGCCGTCTTTCATCTCATGTTCATTATCGTTTACCGGCATATTGACTTTCATGGTTTAGCCCTGTGTATTTATATCTACGCTGCCTCGGTATCGTCATCACTGACGTACTGAGTGCTGTTCTTTTCTACCTGTTGCATCTGCTCGCAGCTGAATACCTTGTCCATATCCAGGATGATGATGAAACTGTCATCACTGGCCTTACCCATCGCCTGGATAAATTTGTTGTTGACTCTCACTCCCAGTGTCGGTGCGGGTTCCATCTGTTCCTGTGTCAGTTCGATCACTTCCTGTACCGAATCCGCCAATGCTCCCAGAACGGTAGAGTTACCGTCGATAGTGACCTCGATGATGATGATGCAGGTATCGACAGTCACATCTGTGGTCTTCATGCCAAACTGCAAACGCATATCCATCACAGGTACCACACTGCCCCGGAGATTGATGACTCCCTGCATATAATCCGGCATCCTCGGTACACGGGTCACTTCAGTATGCTCCAGCACCTCACGTACTTTGGTGATCTCTGTAGCGAATGCCTCCCCATCGAGAGTAAAAGTCAGATACTGGGTAGCCTGCTGATTGCTCATGTTCGGTTCATCTAATTGGTTTTAACTATCTATACCATCGGCCTGTGATGGCAGTTCTTAAATGTTTGTGGCACTTCTTTATCTGATTGCAGGAAATCAATACAGAAGGAAGGATACAACGGAACGTTCTCACAGCGGATAGCTGTTCAGATCGGCATCCATGCCTTGAGGACGGGGTCAGAATCGTTAGAACCGAACGAACTGCGAAGACTCGTCTGCATCTGTTTCTTGACAGGCTGCCACACCAGAATCACGCAGAGCTGCGCCTGGTGAATTGCTATCACGCCTTTCTGTCATCACGGCCGACTCGACTGACTCTTCGGGCTGATCGACCTCATCATATTCTTCAGACAGGGTGAAAAAACTGATATCTTC
>WFUQ01000253.1 GCA_015484935.1 Gammaproteobacteria bacterium | reverse complement strand
TGAAAGAACTGAACAGACTGACATGAACGAGGCAAGACCCGGTTTCAGCTGGCGCGGAATTTTCGAGCGCGCACTGCAACACCGATCACTACTGATAAAAGCACACCTCATCGCCATCATCGCGGCGGTACTCAGTGTGCCTGTGCCGCTGTTGATGCCCATGCTGGTCGATGAAGTTCTGCTGGATAAACCGGGAACCATGGTCATGTTCATGCAGGATGTGTTTCCACCAAGCTGGCACGGGCCGGTATTTTTCATCGCCACAGTGATGCTGGTGTCCATGTTGCTGCGCCTGATCTCCATGATGCTGGCGGTGTGGCAGACGCGTGAGTTCACACTGATCGCCAAAGACATCAGTTACCAGATGCGCACACGAATGCTGGCTCGTCTGCAACGTATCGCCATGTCGGAATATGAATCATTGGGCACAGGCAGTGTCACTTCGCGTTTCGTCACCGATGTGAACGCGGTCGATGATTTTCTGGGTATCACCCTGAGCAAATTCGTGGTCGCGGTGCTCACTATCATCGGTGTCGCTGCCGTGTTGTTATGGATGCACTGGCCGCTGGCGCTGTTCATCCTGCTGATGAATCCTGTGGTGATCTATTTCACCATGGTCATGGGCAAGAAAGTCAAAACCCTGAAACGGAACGAAAACTCCGCGGTCGAGATATTCCAGCAGGCGCTCAGTGAAACACTGGACGGCATCCAGCAGATACGCACCAGTCATCGGGAACAACATTATTTCGGCCGGGTGCAGGAACGTGCCAGAAACCTGAAGCAGCACATGGCCGCTTTCGGCTGGAAGAGTGATGCCGCGAACCGGTTATCGTTCTTCATCTTCCTCATGGGTTTCGAACTGTTCCGTGCGGTCAGTATGGTGCTGGTGTTGTTCACCGACCTGTCCATCGGCCAGATGTTCGCGGTCTATGCCTATCTATGGTTCATGATGGCGCCGGTGCAGGAAGTGCTGAATATCCAGTACAGTTTCTACAGCGCCAATGCAGCATTGGAGCGCGTCAACGGATTGCTCAATCTGGATACCGAACCGTTTTATCCTGCCACAGAAGATCCGTTCGCAGGCAAGCACACCGTCGGTGTGCAGATAAAAGACGTGCATTTCGCCTACAACGATGACATCAAGGTACTGGATGGTGTCGATCTGGAGATCGCAGCCGGGGAAAAAGTTGCGCTGGTCGGCGCCAGTGGTGGCGGTAAATCGACACTGGTGCAGATGCTGCTCGGACTGTACAGCCCGTCCCGAGGAGAACTGTATTTCGATGGTGTCAGCATCCGAGATATCGGTTTCGACAGGGTGCGTGAGCACGTCGCCACTGTTTTACAACAGCCCGCCATGTTCAATGACAGTGTGCGCGAAAATCTGGACCTGGGACGGGGGGCCGACGATGAACAGATATGGCAGGCACTGGAAATCGCCCAGATGCGCGATACCATCGAGCAGATGCCGGAAGGACTGGATACCCTCATCGGTCGCAGTGGTATAAAACTATCGGGTGGTCAGCGACAGCGGCTGGCGATCGCGCGCATGATCCTGACCGACCCCAAAGTGGTCATCCTCGATGAGGCGACCTCGTCACTGGATACCGAAACCGAAGCACGACTGCATCAGGCGATGCACGCATTCCTGCAAGACCGGACCACCCTGATCATCGCGCATCGCTTGAGTGCGGTGCGGCAGGCAGACCGGGTACTGGTGTTCGATGGTGGTAAGATAATCGACGAAGGCGGACATGAAGAACTGATCAAACGTGATGGCCTCTACCGCGACCTCTACGGTGCGGCATAATTTCAAACCAACGGTGGGTTAGATACGATGAAGAGATTTCCAATAGCCATCCTTAGTGCGATCCTGATCGGTTTTTCCGGCATGGTTTCTGCCGGTGCGTTCGATAAAGGTCGAACCAACCTGTCGATCGTGGTCGGCTCTGGTGGCGCCTTCGCCAGCAACTATACCGTCATTGGAGTCGGTGTCGATTACCTGCTACAGGATGGGCTACAGGTCGGTGTCGATGTGCAGGCATGGCTGGGTGGCAGCCCGACTATCTACAAGGTCAGCCCGCAGCTGAGTTATGTGTTCAACCGCAAAGGCGACCTCAAACCTTATGCCGGTGCGTTCTACCGCAAAACATTTATCGAAAATCTGCAGGATCTGGAATCAGCGGGCTACCGCGCAGGTGCCTATTTCAACAAAGGCGCCGGTTATCAGATGGGGGTAGGCTATGTCTATGAGAGCTACCTCAACTGCCAGACCACCGTGTTCAATGATTGCACCGATAGCTATCCCGAAGTGCTCATCTCGATTTCACTCTAGCTTATAAGAAAATTCGACTCGATAGCTTGTGCCTATAGCTGCAATAGAGTATTAGTATTTTATAATATAGTCTTATCCTGTAAAATTACCGGCATCGATAGTCAACATCAATACCAACAATTTTAAGGAATAACGACATGAACAAGAAAATAGCAAGCATCATACTGGCAGGACTCTTCAGTGGTCAGCTTCAGGCTGCTGACTGGCAGGCACTGCCCGACACTGCGCCAGCTCCGGCTGATAATCCCACCACCGAAGCCAAAGTCGAACTCGGCAAGATGCTGTACATGGACCCTCGCTTCTCATCCACTGGCACGGTTTCCTGTAACTCCTGCCACAATGTGATGGAAGGCGGCGATGACAGTCGTAGCACCTCTATGGGTGTTCATGGCAAAACCGGTGGACGCAATGCACCGACCGTGTGGAATTCCGCATTCCATTCAGTCCAGTTCTGGGATGGCCGTGCAGACCTGCTCGAAGATCAGGCGAAAGGTCCGGTAGCCAATCCGGTCGAGATGGGCATGAGCGATGTCGAAACCGCCATGGACCGTGTCCGCAAGATTCCAGGCTACAAACCGGTATTCGACAAAGCCTTCGGTAAAGATGCGATGACAGTCGCCAACGCAGCCAAAGCTGTCGCCGCGTTCGAGCGTACATTGATTACCCCCAACAGCCCTTACGATCGATTCGTCAAAGGTGACAAAAGCGCACTGAGCGCGCAGCAGCAACGTGGCATGGAAAAATTCGCCAGTACAGGTTGCACCAGCTGCCATTCAGGCGCTGCTTTCAATGGGCCGAAGATGCCATTGGGCACAGGGTTCTACGCAAAATTCCCGACCTTCAGCGACAACAGTTACGTCAAAAAATATGACCTGAGCGCCGACAAAGGTCGTGAAGAAGCGACCGGAAAAGCGGCAGATGCGCACATGTTCCGTGTACCGACTCTGCGTAACATAACTGACACAGCACCCTACTTCCATAACGGTGCCGTCAATGACCTGCACGAAGCCGTACGCATCATGGCGAAGACCCAGCTGAACAAGGATCTGCCAGCTAACGATGTCAACGACATCGTCGCATTTCTGGAATCGCTGACAGGAGAATACCCTGTCATCACTATGCCAAGACTGCCAGCTACATCCGGCAACAGCATACTGGTGAAATAAAGCGGATTGGCTGACATGAGGGCAGACTTGAAATGAACCGGTCTGCCCTTATGTTAGTATCAATATATCGAATTCCTAAAATTACCGGAGACGCCTGTGGCAACCGTAGACATAACCAAAGAAAACTTTAAAGACACCATCAGTAATAACGATATCGTTATTATCGATTTCTGGGCGCAGTGGTGTGGACCATGCAAATCCTTTGCGCCCATCTATGATGCAGTCTCCGAAAAATATGACGACATCGTATTTGGCAAAGTCGATACCGAAGCGCAACAGGAACTGGCTGCCAGTTTCCAGATCCGCTCGATTCCGACCCTGATGATATTCAGGGAACAGATAGCCATCTTCTCGCAAGCAGGCATGCTGCCAGAATCCGCACTGGAAGATGTCATCAACAAGACCAAAGAACTGGATATGGATCAGGTTCGCAAAGAGGTTGCTGAGCAACAGGCACAAGCCGGTTCATAAGACAGCAACAGTTGAAGAATAAGAAGCCGTACACCGGGAACAGTGTGCGGCTTTTTTGTTGGTATAACTAAGGAAGCTCCGATTCATCCATCTCTGAATTATCCAGCACGAAAAAGGGAGAATTAAAAGGAAAAATGTGATTTCACCTTGTTGTATATACCCGATAGTTGATCAGCATATCCGCGAAGGCGTGTATCCATGTTGAATTTCGTAGTAGAGTCAGTGAGAGATTCGGGGTAGTTAAAATGAATCTGTGTACGCATTGGACCCCTGCATCATCTATTGCACGCGTCAGCTTTTACAGAAGAGAGGCCAAGCCTGGATTGTGCGATCAAGCCAAGCAGACCGCTGAGAAATAATATCAGACCTGGGGGGATTGGAACGACAGCAGAAATAGTTACATTATCCAGGTAGACACTCGATGAATAATCTGGACTATCGCTTGAAGATAATAAACCGTGACTAAAGCGTATGGAACGGACATACTGTGCGGGATTAAGACCTGGATTGTTCGTGTTATCTATGATGCCGGAATAAATATTGGCGTTGTTTAAATCTATATCCCATTCGTTTAAAGCGATATTGAAAGTCATGTCCAAGTGCATGCTTTCGTTTTCATTGTAACTGGTAAGCACTTGTTGTGACGCTGAGCCAGGTTTTACATCTATTGTTCCATTGTTTGTAAAATACAGATTTCTGACTGTGGGTGTATCAAATGCAATTGTAAATGTATTGGTTGAGTTGATTAAAGAATCGGTGTAGATATCGAAGCTGAGAGTGAAAATATTGTAACTGTTACCTGCATCTCCCAAGTCATATTGGATTTGATCATAATAGAAATCGGGACTATTACCAAGAGTATTGAAAGTAAGTGAC
>WFUQ01000252.1 GCA_015484935.1 Gammaproteobacteria bacterium | reverse complement strand
CATCATCCCCGACGATGAACAGTTTGTTTCTATCACCTGCCAGTAAACGTATCAGTGCGTACTGGATGGTATTGGTATCCTGAAACTCATCCACCAGTATATGTTTGAATCGATTCTGGTAGTGCGTCAGCAGCGAATCGTTGTCACGCAACAGCTCCAGCGTCCGCAGTAATAATTCTGCAAAATCGACTACCCCGGCGCGCTGACACGCTTCTTCGTAGGCGGTGTAGATCCTGACCAGTTGCTGGTAGAGCGGGTTTCTCGATGTGTCAATATGTTGTGGCCGCTGGCCTTCGTCTTTGCGCGCATTGATGAAACCCTGCGCCTGACGCGGCGGCCACTTCGCTTCATCCAGTTCCAGTGCTTTCAGGATGCGACGTATCATCCGGTACTGGTCGTCAGAATCGAGTATCTGGAATGTCTGCGGCAGTTTCGCTTCCTGCCAGTGCATGCGTAACAGACGATGTGACAGGCCGTGGAACGTGCCTACCCACATGCCGGACGAAGGTACGCCCTGTAATCTTTCGACCCGCGAGCGCATCTCCGCAGCAGCTTTGTTGGTGAAGGTTACCGCGAACAGGTTGAACGGCGAAACATTCTCTACCTGACCCAGCCACGCCATGCGATGTACCAGCACCCTGGTCTTGCCACTGCCGGCGCCGGCCAGCACCAGGATATGTTCCGGTGGTGCTGTCACCGCTTCGCGCTGCGCATCATTCAATTCATTGAGGATATGCGAAACATCGCTGGACTGTGCTGTACGTAATACGTCTTCTACAAAATCTGACATGATGTGTTATCCGAACCCTAGAAACTACTACCCAGACTCAGATAAGCCCGGTTGTCACCCAGCACGTCATCGAAGCCGTGGGCGAAACCCAGTCTCGCACGAACCGGTACGAGATAAAACAGATTCAGGTCTGCTGTGAATTCCAGACCTGCACTCGAATAATAGGTGTTCGGTCGGCTGCCGTTATACGCAGCACCGGATTCGAGGAAAAGATTGCCCGACCATTGCATGATAGCGACCGGCGGTGTCATGGTGCCACGTTCGATACGTTGACCGGGGAAGCGCCATTCGGCTGACAACAGCTGCGCATTCTGCCCGCGTAATTGCGGCAGACCGGAAGGGTAGCCACGTAGCGGATACTCCCTTCGTCCGAACAGGGCGACACCGGTACGTTCGAGCAAGATGGTATAGGAATTACCGGTATCCTCACCACCGAGACGGAAGCTGCTGCTTATGCCATCGCCCGAACCCTGTAATGCCTGAATCGCCAGCACATGCTCTCCGCCCAGACGGATGTATTCTGTCCAGGAGGCAGTGATGACATTACCGGTGAGATCACCTGATAAAACCTCACCATTCTCGTATACCAGCTTTATCGTGCGGCCATCGTTTTTACTGATCGACAGGGGATAGCTGCGAGCGCTGTCATAGAGCCATGCCAGTCCGAACATATTGTCTGAAAAATCCGCACCCGGTATCGCACCGCTAAATAATTTCGAATCGGTGTTCTTCTCCCACGCCAGTGCGGCAAGGAAAACAGAGGATGACAGCAACTTCGTCTGCGGCAGTGCGAACACGAACTGCAGCGTGTCGCTGCTGCGTATCCGGTCAGGCTGAGCGGCTGCATTCCTGAAAAGATTGTTTTCTATCCCGATATTGAAATTAAACCAGTTACTGTAACTGTACGAGAACAGACCCAGTGGCAGGTTATTTTCGAAATCATACGCTGCTGTCAGAAAATAATACTGTAAGCCCAGAGCATCATTCGCACTGGTGCTGAAACCGATCTCAGTCACATCGTCTGTTATCACGACAGACGGGAACCACCATCTCGGTTTCAGATCGCTCCAGGGTGAATAGTCTGTCTGCTGATAAGCTACGTCGTCATACGCATACGATTTTATCTTTTCACCTGTAGTGGTGACATGCTGCTCGATGGCCTGCGCATCAGACAATCTGTACAGATCGGTACCGTCACTGTTATTGCCGATGTAATACACATCATTCGCAGCCGTGGTCGCGGCCTGATAAGCGCCGCCGATGGCGCGCGTTAACCTTGAGTGGGTTTTCTCCTCACGCGAGTAACGATACAGATTGAACACACCACTGTGGTCGGAGCTGTAGATTATCGACTTGCCGTCCGGTGTGTACTCGGGGAATGACTCGATGTCATTATCATCTGTCAGTGCCTGCCATCTGCCCGAGCTGATAGTGTAAGTGTGCAGGTTCCAACCGTAATCCGGTTTCCATAATGCGAATACCAGTTCGTCACCCTGCGGTGAGATATCCAGCTTCGCGGCTATCACCTGATCATCGAAACGGTGCAGTATCTCTAGCAACTTCCCCTGTGTATCCAGTCGCTGCAACTCGAACCTGCCCGCATCGTGTTTTATCGCATAGATATCATCCTGCTTGCCCCAGACTGCACCGGTATAACGGCCGCACTCCGTGATGCGCCGCATCTCGTCGTCTTCGACACTATAGATGAACAGGTCACCGTACAAGGTGAACTCTTCACAGACCTCAACCTGGCTTATCAATATCTGTTGTTGCGCATTCACATCCATATTGGCACTCAGCTGGACTTCTACCAGCTCCTCCGGGCCGTCTTCTCCCAGACGGAAGAGGCTTCTCTGATGGCTGCCATCTGTCTTGATGTAGTAGACATCATCACCTGACACCCTGACCGGACCTGTCTGATAACCGGAGCCGGTAATCTTTTCACCTTCGATCAATCCCTTGCGCTCTATCTCTGCGATCTGTTTTTTAAACCGATGGTTCAACCACTGTTCGAATTCCTGCCACATGCCGGCGACATCCTTGCCGAACACCTGTTCGAAGCTGGTGTTCACTGCAAACGGTAACAGGTTGCCACTGTGCTGTTCGACCAGAGCCTGCACCTTCGCTTCGCCACGCGTCTCAGCGATAAACTCGTAGAAATACACGCCGTACAGATACCGCGTGCCACCCGCGGGCCAGGTCGCGATCGGCAGATTGACCTGCTCGAACGGTTTGACCCCTTTCGCCACTTCCATACGCATGAGGCTGGCGAACAGATTGCTCTGACCACGACCGACGCCTCGTTCATGATCGGTCTCCTTGAATGTCGCCAGACCTTCCACCAACCACGACGGTTCGAACACATTGGGGAACGTCAGCAGGAAACGACCGAAGAAGTTTCGCAGACCCGCCGGGAACTGTTCGACTTTATCCAGATGCAGGATGTGGGTGTATTCATGTGTGATGAGCAGGGTCAGCCAGTCATCGAAATCTTCCAGCCCGGCGACACCTGTCGGTGGCGACAGAAACAACACACTGCGATTGATGGTGATGACGGTGGCAAAGCCGTTGGCGAAATCGGTCTCATCGCTCAACACCAGATGAACTTTCTCGACCGGCTGCCAGTTCAACTCGACGGAGAGTTTCGCATGTACCGATTCGGCAATCCGTGCTACACGTATGGCGATGGCTTTATGTTGCTCGGCAAAATGTATCTGGAAATTATCGGTATGCAATGTCTGCCAGTTCAGTCGCGGATCGACTGCCTGTGACTGGAATGGTGCAAGACTCAAGAGGATGAATACAACGACGCTCCTTATCATCCAGATCAATCCTGTAAGGCATATATCAACATGAATATGCCGACCCCGCCCAGTACCAGACTCAATACGGGCACATCCAGAAACATCGCCGGACTGTAACCTTCGAGCGCATAGAACACGACGGCTCCCAGCGTCAGGCTCGAACCTGCAGTGCTGACGACTGCACGTCTGTGACTGGTCTTCACTTCTTCCTTCAGTTCTTCCAGCGTCTCGATCTGGCGTTGCAGTTCGTCACCTGTGGCTGCATTCTTCAACGCATCATGGATCAGGTTGGGCATCTCCGGTAACTTCTCTATCAGGTACGGCATGTCTTCTTTCAGGGCGCGCAACATCGCACGTACACCGACCTGTTCTTCCATCCAGTCTTCCAGAAACGGTTTTGCTGTCACCCACAGGTCGAGATCAGGATAAAGCTGTCTGCCGAGACCTTCTATATTGAGCAGGGTTTTCTGTAACAGCACCAGCTGCGGTTGCACTTCCATATTGAAACGTCTCGCGGTCTGGAACAGACGTAACAGTAATTGCCCGAACGAGATATCTTTCAGTGGGCGCTCGAAGATGGGTTCACACACGCTGCGTATCGCTGATTCAAATTCATCGACACGGGTACCGGCGGGCACCCAACCGGATTCGACATGCAGCTTCGCGACCTTGTAATAATCACGTTTGAAGAATGCGAGAAAGTTTTCTGCCAGATAACGTTTGTCCGACTGGTTGAGTGTGCCCATGATGCCGAAATCGACCGCGATGTATTTCGGATAGCTCGGGTCATCTATCTCGACAAAGATATTTCCGGGGTGCATATCGGCATGGAAAAAATTATGCTTGAACACTTGGGTGAAGAATATCTTCACGCCCTGCGCCGCAAGAAATTCCATATCCGTGTCTTTCTCTTTCAGCTCATCGACGTTCCTTATCGGCGTGCCATAGATACGCTCCATCACCAGAACGTTTTTACGTGTCAACTCCCAGTATACTTCCGGTACATACAGGTCGCTCGAATTCTCGAAGTTCCGCCTCAACTGACTGGCGTTCGCTGCTTCACGCATGAGGTCGAGCTCATCGATCAATGTCTTTTCATATTCCGACACCACTTCGACCGGTCTCAGCCTGCGTAACTCGGCAGAATATCTGGCTGCAAGTTCAGCGATGATGTACAGCAGCTCGATATCACGCTGGATGACCTTGCGCACATCCGGTCGCAGTACTTTTACCACGATCTCGCTGCCGTCCTTCAACTTGCCGGCATGTACCTGCGCGACCGATGCCGATGCCAGACACTGCTCTTCAAAATCGTCGAACAGCTCGCCGACCGGTCGACCGAATGCTTTCTCGATGATGCCGATCGCTTCTCTGCCGGGAAACGGTGGTACGGCATCCTGCAGTTTCTCCATCTCATCTGCGATGTCATCCGGCAACAGATCACGACGTGTCGATAACATCTGCCCGAATTTGATGAATACCGGACCGAGGTCTTCCAGTGCCAGCCTGATGCGTTCACCTCGCGGGTGGCGATTTTTCCAGACCCAGTTCCAGGGGAAGAGATACATGAGAAAACGGAACGGTCTGAACAGGTGGGTAGCGAAAAACAGATCATCCAGACCATGTTTCATCAATACCAGATTGATGCGAAACAGTCGGTAGAATTGTGCCGGTCCGATTAATCTCATAGTCTAGTCTTGCTCTGCCTTGCTGTTTTTATAGTGTTCCATCCTTGCCTGAAACCTGTCGGCCGCCATACGCAACTCATCGACCTGCTGGTAGAAACCGTCAAGTTCAGCGCCGCTGACTACGTCACGTGACTCTTCCTGAACATATTCGCTGACATCTTGTGCCAGTGAACGCGTGGTGTTCCTGCCCCAGCCGACAAACTTGCGTGCTGTCTTCATCAGCTCGTGCGCGACCACATCGCCACTTGTCTTCGACAGCTGTTCCTCCCAGTCTATCTTCATACCGGCAAGGAAAGCCTTGAATGCACGACCGAGCCGCATGTCACCGATGATCTCTATCTCGCCCTGCAATAACAGGTCTGCGACGTCGCGTTGCATGCCCATCTTGATCAGTGCGATCACCGAACCTCTCAGAGTGGCATCGGCTACTGCACCTGTGTTATCTGTCGAAACCCTGAT
>WFUQ01000251.1 GCA_015484935.1 Gammaproteobacteria bacterium | reverse complement strand
TGGCCAGCCGGCACCCGGCATGCCACCGGCGCACGCACCTATCGATTTTGGTATGACCACCAGCATCGGTAGTGTCTGTATCGAAGTGGAATTGGCGGCAGTGTTATTTGCCGTCAGATGATTACCTGCTGCATCCTTCCAGTATGAAGCCAGCGCGGTCGGGTCATTCGCACCGGTAGACGCTTCCAGAAAATATGGCACATCGAGCGTACCGATATGAACGGTACCTGCACCAAACGGTGTATCGCTCACTGAAGTCGATTGAAAACCCGAGCTTGCAGTACGCGCCCGCACATCTGTACGCACCTGTGACAACACATCACTTATTGACTGCGTGGTGAAATTCCAGCTAAGAATGATATTCGCACTGGCAGTGCCATCGAACGCATTCAGTGCGGCTTCAGCAGCGACTGTCAACTGTCGTAAAGGTTCCAGTGCCTGTGCCTGCGCATCGCTCAGTGTCAACGAATTGCTCACACCATTGATATCATGCAATGGATTCAGACCATGTGTAGCCGAGTATGAAGCGGAGATACTGGCGGGTGTCCCGTCCGCACTGTTCAATGCCGTCGTAATCACGGCCATGTATGTCTGCTTGGGCTTGAGTGGTTTCAACGGCAGGATGACGAGTGTGGAAGAACCATCTGATGAGGGCGATTGGGTCGCGAAGAAATCCACACCGAAGGTCAGTGCACTATTCACTGCGGTGACTGCACCGTTGAGTGCTGTGGTCACTTCATAGAGTTTGACCGCTGCAGGTATGGAAGCATCCTGTAACGCGCCGGTGAACCCTGCTGTGATCGGTGCGACGGTTGAAAAACCGTCGAGTCCGTTCAATGCGATCTTGGGACCATCACTCGGATCACCAGCCAACGGTAGATTCAAGGTACCATCGGTCGAACCCTGAAATAGAAGGTTATTCGGAAAGGGGATCACACTGTTACCGTAATCGAGGTTACTGACTGCGATACCGTTCGAATTATTATTGGTCAAGGAATCCTGCAAAGCAGTGTTCGCATCCGGCTCACATGCTGCCAACACAACTGAAACCGCACATACCAATAAGAGATTAATCTGTTTCATCATTGTTTCTCCAAAGCGACTGTTGTGAATATTTGCCTAGAATTTCATCCGTGCCTGAGCACTGAGAATATCCACGCTTGCTTTATACGTACCTGTCAGTGTTGCAGCCAGCGCTGCATTACTGCTCTCGAAGGTGTTATTTATCGCGGCATCACTGATGAACAGATGTGAATAGCCTACATCGAGCGTGATCGCATTATCGACGACATAACTGGCACCGAATGAGATCCAGGTACGGTCGTTACCGGGAACACGTGGAGTACGTCGGGTCGCATTCGGGATAGGTGTCTCATCGAAGGCGACACCTGTCCTCAATATCAGCGAATCACTGTAGCGATAATCGGCTCCGACCGAATAACGGAAACTGTCATTCCAGTTCTCAGTGGTCACGGAATCCGGTTGCGCAGGATTGGCATAGATGATGCGCAGTTCCTCGAATGTACTCCAGCCAGTCCAGGTGATGTCGTACAACATGGTGAGTTTATCCATATCCTGCTTGATGCTGACCGACAACGATTGCGGCAGCGACACCTCACCAGATATCGCCGAGTCCTGGAACAGGCCGCCAGCGGTCACAGGCGCAGCAGCGGCAGGCACAGTAAAGTCAGCAGTGCCCGTTACTTTGAGGGTGATCTCCGAGCGGTAGGTGACACCCAGCGTGATCTGTTCGTCCAGTTCGTACAGTAAGCCCAGATTGAATCCCAATGCCGCATCCCCCAGACTATCCAGATTATCTGCCCGCAAAGTAGCAAACCCGTCTACCGCCTGAGGTGCACCGACCAGTGAACCAAAATCGATCGCATTGCTGAGGGTGACATCAGCCAACATGATGTCGAGGCCACCACCGACAGACAGCTTGTCACTCACCTGGTAGGCGATGCTGGGATTCAAGTTGATGGTTTTGAGGTCGGTCTCGACTGCCAGATATCGTCCGACCCAATCGTCGTTATAGAGTGTCGCCAGACCAAACGGCGCCGTCATACCAAAACCCAATGTGATCTTTTCATCCAGCGGCATGACCAGATACAGGTTGGGCACCAGCGCGGTAGCACCACCATCGTCGTTCGCACCGCTCATCGCGGCTCCGGTAGCGATGGTAGACCCGGTGTTGGTGAACGACGAAGTCGGTCTGATGACATGCCCGACAGCGAGCACTTCTGATTTGTTCAAGCTGCTCATACCGGCCGGGTTAAACCAGACCGTAGACGCATCACTGGCAGTCGCTGCTGCACCTGAATAAGCATTACCCTGCCCGCTGGCGCTGTTTTCGATCAGCTGAAAACCTGCTGCATGGATCTGACT
>WFUQ01000250.1 GCA_015484935.1 Gammaproteobacteria bacterium | reverse complement strand
GAAAAGACAGACGCATATTGACAACTATGACTAACAGTAAGACAGAGTCTATCAGATTGGATAAGTGGTTATGGGCTGCCCGCTTTTTCAAGACCCGCCCGCTTGCTACCGAAGCGGTCAATGGCGGCAAAGTGCACCTCAACGGTAACCGTGTCAAACCGGCCAGAGCGGTATCGGTGGATGATGAGCTACAGATACAGCGTGGCAGTGTGCAGTACACCGTGCGGGTAGCCGGGCTGAATGAAAAGCGTCGTCCGGCCTGTGAAGCACAGTTGTTATATGTCGAAACAGAAGACAGCATCGCAGCGCGAGAAAAGGTGCGTGAGCTACAGCAACTGGCATCGAAATCGGTACATCATTCTGATGGCAGGCCGAATAAAAAACAGCGTCGGCATATTGTGCAGTTCAAAAGAAAAGGCGGCTGATCAGGTGGGTAAGAGTGCAGTGGCAAGTGTCCGTGGCTTTTAGAATCCTGCCATTCCCGCACAGATGGGAATCCAGTCATATGCCACTACTCTGTATTATGTGTATAAAACACGGGTCCGCGAATGAACGCAAAAAACGCTAATCGAGTAAAACAAAAAAACATCGGTGAGAAAGCAAGCTATGCCCAGACCCAAAACCCCTGAGATCGCTGTCGATATCATCATCGAGATGGTGGATAGAGAAAACGCCCCCATCGTGCTCATCGAACGCAGATTCCCGCCACATGGCTGGGCGATTCCGGGTGGTTTCGTCGATGTGGGTGAAACCGTCGAAGATGCCGCCAGACGGGAGGCGCTGGAGGAGACCGGTCTGCATGTATCGCTGAAAACGTTACTCGGCTGCTATTCCGACCCGTCGCGTGATTCCAGGGGACACACGGTGAGCATGGTCTACATCGCAGAGGCGAGTGGTGAACCCATGGCCGCTGATGATGCGGCGAATGTCAGATTATTTCAGCCCGATCAGATCGATGTGGCGCTGGCGTTCGATCATGCCGAAATCATTTCGCATTATCTGCGATATCGCGCTACTGGCGAGTTGCCAGCACCCCGTTAATCACCGCATCAGGTCAATATAAGGTACTGTTTTATAGGCTGTTTTTCTGTTAAGCTTGGCAGCCTGATCTGGTCGCAGACAGGCGTTTCTGGCGCATGTGGCGGGCAGCTCTCTTTTTTTCCTACCGGGGATTTCCCGCCAGTTTTTTTGTGAACAGCAGTGATACGAATCGGAGCAGTTTTTGAGTAATCGCACCCTCTCGATGGACGACCGTCTTTACGAGTACATGCTGGATGTCTCAGTCAATGAATCCGAACTGCTACGTGAGCTGCGTGAAGAGACGGCGGCCAGCGTCGAATTTTCGGTGATGCAGATATCGCCTGAACAGGGTCAGTTCATGACTTTGCTGATGCGTCTGATCGGTGCGAAAAAAGCCATCGAGCTGGGTACCTATACCGGTTACAGTTCGATATGTATCGCCGAAGGGATGCCCGATGATGCTGAACTGATCTGTTGTGATATCACCGAGCAGTGGGTGGCGGTAGCGCAGAAATACTGGGCGAAAGCCGGTTTGCAGGATAAGATTGATCTGCGCATACGACCCGCACTGGAGACACTGGAAGACCTGCTGGCCCAGGGCAGAGCGGGTGAGTTCGATTTTGTGTTCATCGATGCCGACAAACAGAACTACCAGAACTATTACGAACTCGCGCTCAAGCTGTTGCGCACCGGTGGTCTCATCGCCATCGATAATACCCTGTGGTCGGGTGCGGTAGCCGATCCGGATAACGATGAACCGGGCACACGTGCTATCCGCAAGATGAACCAGTTGCTCAAGCTGGATACACGTGTCGAGAAATGTATGTTGCCTATCGGTGACGGTTTAAGTTTTGCAATGAAGAATTTTTAATGAGTACACAGCAGTGTTGAAGTGGTTATCCGGACTCTCGTCCAAAAGTAAATCGCGGGGCAAAAATACCAGCCTCGACAAGAGCGGTGGCGCGAGCCGGGGCAGGAAGCGCGGTAAACGTCGTGCGCAGACAGGCGGTGAATTCGTCCGCATACCTCGCAGCGAACACGGTATCTCACGCAAAGGTATCGACGAGAACGCGCTGAAAGTTCTCTACCGTCTGCACAAGGCTGGTTTCCATGCCTGTCTGGTCGGTGGTGCGGTGCGTGACCTGATGCTGGGTGTGCGTCCGAAAGATTTCGACATCGCCACCGATGCGACACCCGAGCAGGTCGATGAACTGTTCCGCAACTGCCGTCTCATCGGCAGACGTTTCCGTCTCGCTCATGTTCACTTCGGACGGATGATCATCGAAGTGGCGACCTTCCGTGCATCGCACGACCATACCGGTGCCGGTCATCAGGATGCGTCTGGCAGAATACTGCGTGACAACGTCTACGGTGCCATCGAAGAAGATGTCTGGCGTCGTGATTTCACCGCCAATGCATTGTATTACGACATAGATGATTTCAGTGTCATCGATTATGTCAACGGGATGCAGGATATCCGCGATCGACGCTTGCGCATGATCGGTGATACCGAAACCCGCTTCCGTGAGGACCCGGTGCGCATGATCCGTGCGATCCGGTTCGCCGCCAAACTCGGTTTCGACATCGACGAAGAGATCGAACAGGCTATCCGTGAACACGGCCGTCTGTTGATCGATGTGCCATCTGCACGTCTCTACGAAGAAACCCTGAAGTTATTCCACTCCGGTCATGCGGTCGAAAGTTTTGCTGCTTTACAGGAATACGATCTGTTACGTTATCTGTTCCCTATGACCGCTGATGCCATTTACGAAGATGCATCAGTGACCCGGTTTATCGAGCTGGCACTGACCAGCACCGATGCACGTATCACTGCCGGACAACCAGTGACACCGGCATTCCTGTTCGCAGCGATGTTGTGGGCACCGCTCAAACTGGCGGCAGAGCGTGAAGCCGGACAGGGTGTGCCTTACGGTATGGCATTGCAACAGTCGATCTCCGGTCTGATCAACAACCAGGTTCGCTCACTCTCCATCCCCCGCCGTTTCACCACGGTGATGCGAGATATCTGGGCGATGCAATCCCGTTTCCGGTACCGCAAAGGTCGTCGTGCCGAATCCTTGCTGGAGCATCCCAAGTTCCGCGCAGGTTACGACTTCCTGTGTCTGCGCGCCAGATCGGGTGAAGACGTACAGGAAGACTGCGACTTCTGGACCGAACGACAGAAACAGTCACCGGCTCATCAGAACAGAGAACAGCAACGCGAAGCGCGACCTCGCAACGCGAAGAAGAAACGTTCCCGTCGTCGCAGGAAACCTGCCGCCAGCAAGAGTGAGTGACACGGTCAGGTGAAGGGTGTGATGGCGTACATCGGTTTGGGCAGCAATCTGGCGGGCAGTCTGTCGTCACCGGCACAACAGGTCAGCACCGCGATGCAGGAACTGGACAACATCGAGCAGAGTCGTCGTGTTGCCTGCTCCAGTCTGTATCGCAGTGCCCCGATGGGACCGCGTGACCAACCTGATTACATCAACGCAGTTGTCTCTATCGAAACCGGACTGGATGCAGCCGATCTGCTGACCGAACTACAGGCGATAGAACAGGCGCACGACCGGGAACGGACACAACGCTGGGGTGCACGTACACTGGATCTGGATCTGCTGCTGTTTGCTGATGTCGAACTCGATACCGACAGTCTGACCATCCCGCATCCCGGATTATGTGAGCGTGAGTTCGTGGTCTATCCCTTACTGGAGATCGCCCCGGATTTAGCCATCCCGGCTCGTGGTAAGCTGTCAGATATCGCTGCGTCATGCCCGAAGCGTGACCTTGAAAAGCTTGGAGAGATTGCATGAATCAGGCAAATATCGATTTGCCCTTTAGCCGCATCAAGCCGGAAACCGATACCCGGGTCTGGCCTGCCTACGTCGTCGTCGAAGGTCCTATCGGTGTCGGCAAGACCACGCTGGCAAAAAGATTGTCGGCATCTTTCGAGAGTGACCTCATGCTCGAAGGTGCGGCTGAGAATCCTTTCCTGGAAAAATTTTACGATAACCCGCAGGCAGCCGCCTTGCCGACGCAGTTGCATTTTTTATTACAACGCGCTCGTCAGCTGAAAAGTATGCAACAGGAAGATATGTTTGCGCCGGTGCGCGTGGCGGATTTCCTTATCGAAAAAGACCGTCTGTTCGCCGAACTGACTCTGGACGAAGACGAGCTGGATCTGTACGAACAGGTCTACGCCAACCTCGCCATCGATGTGCCGACACCGGATCTGGTGGTGTATCTGCAGGCGCCGGTCGAAGTGTTGCTGGAACGTATCAGCAAACGCGGTCTCAGATTCGAGCAGTTCATCGAAACCGGTTATCTGGAACGTCTTTGCGAAACCTACATCAAATTTTTCTACCAGTATAACGATGCACCGCTGTTGATCGTCAATGCAGCCGATATCGATTTCGCCAATAACGACAACGATTATCAGCTGTTGCTCGACCGTATCATGAGTAACACCAGTGGGCGGCATTATTTCAATCCGGTCACGTTCAAGGATGACATGATATGAGTGCGCAGCCATCTACGCAGGCGAGGGTGACCGTCAACAGCCTGCGCGACAAAAAAGCTGCCGGTGACAAGATCGTCTGCCTGACTGCCTACGATGCAAGTTTTGCCAGCGTACTGGATGCGAACGATGTCGATGTTGTGCTGGTTGGTGATTCACTGGGCATGGTCATTCATGGTG